>CALNBV010000059.1 GCA_937874515.1 uncultured Paenibacillaceae bacterium
AGAACAAACCCAGTAAAATCAAGGTTTCATGGGCAGTATAGCAGCATTGACGGCTAAAAGTTGAAGAGCAAGTTCATATTTATCACCTCATCGATTTCAGGGAACGAATTAAATTACATTAACCTTCATTGTAACATGAATTGTGACAAATATAAAAAAAAGCCAAATGCAATTCCTTGCATTGGCTACTGATGTCCTTAACCATTGGATGCCTTAAAATTGTATATGGGCTTAATAATGTTGTTAATTTCTACTGTATCTTGCACGTTGGAAATAATCTCATCCATTGGTTTGTAAGCAAAGGGGGCTTCATCCAATGTATCCATGGAAAGAGAAGTGGAATAGATCCCTTTCATTGTTTTTTTGAATTCATCTAGGGACAATTTCTGTCTTGCCTGTTTTCGGCTCATTAATCTCCCCGCACCATGGGGCGCAGACTTGTTCCAGCTTGCATTCCCTTTTCCCGTAGCAATCAAACTTCCATCTCTCATATTAATAGGAATTAATACTACTTCGCCTTTTTTGGCAGAAATGGCCCCTTTCCGCAAAACCATCTGATCCAGGTCAATGTAATTATGGATGGTAGTAAAGCTGTCCACCACATGAAAACCCATCTCACGAATAATCACTTCAGCGATGGCTTTACGGTTGTATTCAGCATATGTTTGGGCAATGCCCATGTCGTTCAAATATTGATGAAAGGTCTCCCCTTCCACATAGGAAAGAGCTGTATTGGATTTTACCTTTTCCTTTTGTATGGCTGCCTCAATTTCCTTTTCCCTGCCCTGGGCTTTCAATTCAGTAATTATCCGCTTATTGCTTTTTCGCCCCATTTCTTTAATGGCTCGCTCCTGGTAATGCTCCGCAATCTGTTTTCCCAAATACCGACTGCCAGAATGGACAACCAGATAAATATTTCCTTCTTCATCTTCATTCATCTCAATGAAATGGTTTCCCCCACCCAGGGTTCCAATGCTTAATTGGGCTCTCTTTAGACCAAGATGGTCCTTACATTGCAAATCATCTAAATTTACGTGGACATTATACTCATGGGGCGTCTCCCGCACTTCAAATCCACCAGGGACATAAGCACGGACAACTCCATCCAATTTTTTAAAATCTATTTTTGTTTTTTTCAACATGCTCACATACATACCACAGCCAATATCTACCCCAACCAAATTGGGAACAATTTTATCCTGGATGGTCATGGTAGTGCCAATGGTACAACCTGCTCCGGCATGGGTATCCGGCATGATGCGGATAGAACTTTCCTTCACAAATTCCTGATTGCATAGCTCGAGGATTTGGACTTTTGCCTGCTCCTCAATATTATTAGTAAACACTTGCGCTGTGTTGTACTTTCCTTTGATCTCAATCATGATGCCATCCTTTTAATTCCGACTTGATATTATGTATATTCTATCAAATTAATTGAAAAACGGGTTTTACATTTTTTAAAATAAGTATGAGACAGTAGATTGCAATGATATTAAATAAAGGAAATATGGATATCTCCACAATGCCCATCTGAACTCCTGCAAGGGCCTGTCCAACAATCATTGCGGACATGGCCGTAAGTAATGTGATAATTTTTATAATGAGAATCGAAGAAAGCAAATAGCCAAAGGGCTCTCTTTTGATTAACAAAACGCCTGCAATGATTTGCGCTGGAATCAATATCCCAAGATCCAATCCCTGAATGACCAGTGTAGTATAATGCTCCAATCCAGCAGGTACCGTTCCATTGATTAATGGAGGCCCAACCCTTCCAAGCCACATCAATACAACAGCCGCCCCTATCAAAAGAAGAAAGCCCCCTATAAATTTAACTGGCAATTTATCGTTGAAAGCAGTCTTTATTTCTTCTAAATCAAAGGACATTAGCATTAATATAAAGGCAAAAAAACTAGTGGACATAATTCCTACAAACACTAAAAAAAATGAATTATACATGGCTACAAAAGTGTATACGGCGTACGTATATAAGAAATAGCCCAATGTTCCTGTAAGTAATAATCGTCCTCTAAGGGAATTTTTTCGTGCTACAAAAAAAGAAATTAGCAATAAGGGAATACCTAAAAAAAGAGTAACAACATCTTGAGACTTTGCCTGTACTGCCATAGAAAGGGATTCATTCTTATATAATCCCTTTCCATAGATGGGCACTTGTTGTCCATGTAGTGATGTAAATTCATAGGGTCCTGGACCTTGATTTGAAAAGACTCCATAAACTGATGCGAGTAAAGAAAAAACAACAATAATCAGTACGAGCAGACCCATTATTTTTTTGTATTTCATACTAACACTTCCTTTAGGCATTGTTCATAGACTGGGCAAATTTATTAATTAACTCCTCAGAAACGGTGGATATGACTTTGTTTCGATCCATTTCAGGGAGTGTCTTATCGTTTTTCGTAATATTCTTCACAATAAACTTAACGAATACATTCATCTTTTTGAAATTAAATGTTCCACCGAAAAATTCTTTTGCTACAGCATAATCTAATAACTCTACCTTTGAATTGTAGTAAAGGAAACTACCTTTGTTATGGTTTTTTCCTTAATAATAGTCAAAAACTTTTGACACAAATGATTCATAATTAAGCCATATAATTGCCTAATTTAATCTGATTATCTCCTCTATTTATTAGCTAAAATTATTGTATAAAAACAATTTAGAGGAGGGAATAATATGGGAACTTATGTTGTAGTTTTCGTAGTACTTGCATTAGTTATTGGTAGTACTTGTATGTTTAAATTAAGCAAATTCTAGCCTATATCTTACCTGCTTTAAGAAATTGCCATTTATATTATTATTATTAACTAATAAAGGGCACCCACAGCGTGATCTGTAGGTGCCTTCTGTTTTTTCCTTTTCCAACTAAACATTTAAATCTCTTTTTCTATAAAACACATAGGTCCCGGTTCCAAAAATCGCTATAATCATAAAAGATAAAATAAGATAAAATGGTTCAAACCCATCTCCGAAAATTAAGTTTTTCCCTTCAAAATATTTAAAAGGGGTCAGAAACTTTATGCTTTGCAACTTATTGTTAATATCAATCATCATAGAAAGGATAAATGTAACCAGTAAAATACCTGTTGCAAGGGCAGCTGCCCTTTTGGGATTTTTACTAATAGCCGCTATTCCTGTTCCAATTAAAAGATAAATTATTTGCAATAAAAACATGCCAATCATTACATATAGAATATCCCCGATGAATTGATTTCCATTACTATAATAACCCACCATAAAAATTGATGAAAACAAAGTAACCAGATTAAAAATTATAATGTTTGTTAAGGCAGCTAGTAACTTCAACGTAATAATTCTATAGCGGGAAATAGGTTTCACAAACAGAAATTCCGCTGTTTTATCCTGTTCTTCCTTTGAGATAATGTGAGCCCCAATTAATGCTGCATGGATTGATGCCATAATCATCAAATATAAAGAAAGCATCACATAGAATCCAATGGCCTGGGTTAAATCAAAGGTACCAAACCCAAGAATGGAACGGATTCCTTCTGGCATTTGCTGAATGATATCATTAATGGATTGACCTGTATTGGCATATGCTTCATATTTAGCCATGCCTCCCATAACCATAAAGAGTACACCAATGCTCCATAAGATGAGAGATTTTCTATTGTCTTTCATTTCTCTTATAAAAATGTTCATTTTAGCATCCCTCCTTAAGCCCCAATATCTTTTTTGGCGAATACAAAGTAGCTAGTTCCCATTGCCACCAGAATAACGGCTAGGCTTAGAATCACATAGGGAATTTCATAGGATGCATTTTTTGAAATATAGGTGATATCAAAATATTCAAAGGGGCTTAAATAACGGATGCTTTTTTCGCCAACAGAGGAATCTAATAAATTGATAATAAAAAAACCAAACACCGTACCTAGAGTAACCGATAAAATAGATTTAATTTTTGGAATTACAACAGAGAAAAGCATCCCCAATGCCAGAAAAATGAGTTGCAGATAAAACAAAGTAAGAGAAACCAGCAAAAACGTATTGATCGTTAACGTTTCAGTTGAAATAAAAGTTGCCATTAAACTAGACACCAGCAAATAAACTATATTCGTTATGATAATAGAGACCAGGGCTGCCAGAAGTTTGGCGGTAATTACTTGATGACGGGTAACCGGCTTCACTAAAAGGAATTCTGCCGTCCCCTTCATTTCTTTTGCAATCAATGATGTACCTAGATGCATGGCCTGAATAGCTCCACATAGAAGAATATAACCAAATACAAAAGGATAAAAACCAAGAAGGGTTGTGAAGCTATCAATAGAAATCCCCAGGGCTTTTCGAATCCCTTCTGGATAACCTTCCAAGAGTTTTTTCATTTCTTCCGCATTCTGAGAAAACACAGGAAAAATACTTAGAAATAGGATGATTAAGATCGCCAGGGAAAGGGTCCAAAGGAGAGTGGATTTTCGATAAGCCTTTAATTCATGAAGAAACATATTCATGGCTTACTCCCCCTTTTCATAATAATGCATAAAGATTTCTTCCAGGCTTGGCTCCTCAATCCAAATATTCAATAAGTTAATCTCTGCAACTTTTTTCATCATTAAATTAATATTGCCTTTAAATAAAAAGCTAATTTCTTTTTCTTTTGCTTCCAGGTTGCTCACCCCATCCATAGTAAAGATGCCTAGGTCTACCCTGGTATGAGTCTCCAGTTTAAATTTTTTATAGCTATTCTCTCGAAGGGTGCTGATTTTTTCGAGGCTAATGATTTTCCCTTCTTTAATAATCGCGACCCTGTCACAGAGCCGTTGCACCTCACCTAAGACATGAGAGGAGTATAAAATAGTTACCCCTTTTTTCTTCTCCTCTTCCAATAACTCGAAAAACTTTTGCTGCATAAGTGGATCCAGGCCACCGGTTGGCTCATCAAGAATGATCAATTTAGGATTATGCAATAACCCCTGGACAATCCCTACTTTTTTCCGATTGCCAAAGGAAAGGTCATCGATTTTTTTATGGAGGTCTAAATCCAGAAGCCCCGCCAATTCCTTGATTCTTCTACTGCAATCTTTTTTATAAAAACTGGCTGAGTATTTGAGCAGGTCATTCACTTTCATATTGTCGTAATAAAAAACCTCAGACGGCACATAACCAATTTCTTTTTTAATTTCAGGGGCGTATTGAAAGGCATCTTTACCAAAAATTTTGGCGCTGCCGCTGGTTGGATAGATTAAGGATAAAAGGGTGCGTATGGTGGTTGATTTACCGGCGCCATTAGGACCAATAAAACCAAAAATTTCCCCCTCTTCCACGGAAAAACTTACATCCTCAATTCCCCGTGCCTTGCCATAATATTTTGTAAGTCCATTTAACTCAATGATACTCATTTTTTAGACCCCCTTTATCTATAAAAACATTTTTTCAATAACTCCAGATACAAATCCATTTCCGCCAGAATTGACTCATAATCGATTTTGTTCAATGGGACTAATTTTATTTTTTCTTGTTGTTTTTTTGAGAAACCCTCCAGAGTCCAGGAAATGACTTCAATAGCTTTTGGAATATCCATTCCCTCACGGAATTTAGAAGCATCAAATTCTGCAAATAACATCTTAAAACCTGTAGCAATATGCCCTTTATTTCTCTCATCTAACTCTTTTTTTATATCATCGGAATCTTCTCCATAAGCCACCATTAAAAAATCGAACATTTCAGGATGCTTTCGAATTAAATCGAATTTTAACAACGTCATTTGTCTTAAACGAATTAATATATCCTTTTCCATGACATCAATTTTTCTAAAAAACTCATTCAGCAAAATTTCGATGCAAAAGTCATACAAAAACAAAAATAAATCTTTCTTTGTTTTGAAATAATGAAAAAGCAATCCTTTTGAAATCCTAGCTTCCTTTACAATTTCATTGGTAGAGGCTTTCTCATACCCTTTTTGCGCAAACTCTTTCAGAGCGGCATTAATAATCCGTTCTTGTTTCTCTGTCTCCAAATTAAAAAACTTCGAAAATATTACGATCACCTTCTTTCAGATCTGTTAGAAAAGTAATCGACCACATTGGTCAATTAAAGTTTAGCACCATTGACTAGTGTGGTCAATTGATTTAAAAATTAAAAGGGCCTCCATTTTTAGAAGCCCTTTTGTTGGGGTTGCCTTTCCCTTAAAATTATTTTTCTCCAATGGCATCCAATGTCACAATGACTTTGAATAAATCTCCATCCACTTCAATATCCAGGCTCCCATCATGAAGATCTACGATGGATTTGGCAATGGCCAATCCCAGTCCCGACCCTTCGGTATGGCGGGATTGATCCCCCCGTTTAAACCGTTCAAAAAGCTCATCTAGTTCTTCGCTTAACTCATATTTGGTAACATTTTTGAAGACGATAACTGCTTTGTCTTCCTCTTTTTTAATGGAAATAAACACTCTAGTATGTTCCATTGAATACTTCAGGATATTGGTGATCAGATTATCAAATACTCTCCATAACTTTTGGCCATCCACAACAGCATACACCGGTGTTTCGGGATTCTTTATGCGGAATTGTAAAGAGGATTTATGAATGGTTTCATTGTGCTCAGCAAGAGATTGTTGGAGAAGTTGCACCAAATCCACCTTTTTCTTATCTAATT
>CALNBV010000060.1 GCA_937874515.1 uncultured Paenibacillaceae bacterium
CACCCCTGCTGCTGGCTGAATTTCATAACGTGTAACCGAGGGTCCTTGAACAGCACCAATTACTTCGGCATTCACATGGAAATTCCGTAGGGTTTCAGCCAGGGTTTCTTGCTGCCTTTGCACCGCCTCTGTGGATTCCTCCCGTAGGAGTGGAACCGATTTCAATAACCCGGCATAAGGACGGTGATATTGTTTATCTACACTTCTTTTTTCCGGCTCTTTATCTTGAATAGGCGGAGTCGGATTCCATACACTTACATTACTCACAGGAGTTTCTTCTACCTGAAAAGGAACGCCCACTTCTATAAAAACGTCCTTCTGGATCACAATATCCTTCTCCATAGAATCATCAATCACCATAGGAGTCTCTGCCTCTATAGGCTCCTCCATTTGCATAGAAATGGAATCCTCTACGATAAATTCATCAATCACCGTAGGAGGTTCTTCCTGTATAGGCTCTTCCATTTCCATAGATATGAAATCCTCTACGATAGATTCATCAATTACCGTAGAAATCTCTTCATCTATAGGATGATCAATCTGTAAAGGTGTTTCTTCCACAAAGGGTAACTCTTCTTCCATTTTTAGTTTCGGACGGTCATATCCATATATTGGGGAAATTACCTGTGTAGGCCGAAACCTTGCTTTATTGTTTGTTAATGTTGAACCTACTTTGCTTTCTGGCTGAATACCAGGTGCCCGTTTTGTCTTCCGTGGCTTAAAAACAGGTTCAACCTCTTTATTTGGATTAGGCTTTCGAATAATTCCTTCAGGAAGTTGATCAGGAATTAACGGAAATTTAAAATTAGTTTTTTGAGTGGTTAGGGGTGCTTCTTCCTTCTCCACGATCCCTTTACTATTTTTAGGATAAATTGCAGTGGTCCGTATAGTTAAATTCTTCCCTATGATTGGGGCTGGGGATTGTACCCTTTCCACGATTTCTTCTTCTATTTTATTTTTAGACATCCAATTTTTGAAACGGTCTATGAATTTCACAATAAGCTCTTCCTTTCAACAACGGGACGTTTTCCACATATTTCTTTCTATTTTACCATGGTACACCATTTTTCTCTTTGGTTTTCTAAAATAATACTACATAAAAGTTACAAAATCGGATATAAAAAACCGCCCTTACAATAAGGGCGGTTTTTGCTCTGTTTATCACTATTGTTCAGAGGATTTATCTTGTTTTTTTTCAGACTTAACATCCTCTTTTTGCTGTTTTTTTTCAGCTTTAGCTTCGTCTTTTGCTTTTTTCTTCTCAATATTAGCCTGGATCTGTGCTCTTGCATTTTCATTTTTTACATGTTGCAGGGCATTCTCTAATCCTGTAGTTTTAGCTGCTACCCCATCTTCAGAAATGGTTACTTCCGCCCCTACAGAAGGATTTTCAATGGGTTCTGAAGTTACCTTTCCTTCATCCACTCCATCGTTGACTTCTTGTTCATTAGTAGGTTGAATACTATCATTTTGTGAAACCTCTACGTCTTGCAATCCTGTTACCTGTGCAATTTCATTTGCAAATACAGTAGTACCGACAATGACAGAAAGAATAACACCAGTAATAATCATTTTCTTTGTTGAAAACATTGCTTCTCATCTCCCTTAATTTTCATTTCTCTTTATTGCTATTATTTTGGCCTTTATTGTTTTGGCCCTGGTTATTTTGGTTTGGCTTATTTTCATTTTTTTTTGCTTGTCCAGGATTTTGCTTATCCTTACTTTTATTATTACCTTGATTATTATTACTTTGATTATTTTTATTTTGATTTTTATTGTTTGATGGATTTTTGTCAGATTGATTATTTTTCTTTTTCTCTTTTTTGACTAATTGATTCATCGGTGTTGATCGAGCCGTTTCTAGTGAAATATCGACTCCTTGATCTTTTAAGTCTTTATATTCTTTGTATTTATTTACAGATAAATTATTTTCGTGTGCAACCTTTACCATCTTTTTTGAACCTAGTTCTACATCAATATCTGCAGTAACTTTATGTTGTTTTAAAGAAGTTTGAATCAAGGACTTTAGCTGGGATTGGGTTATTTTTCTTTCATCCTGTGTAGGAATGATTGTTGTTGCAACCAGGCTATTCCCATCAGATGATAAATAATGCTGTTTAACACATTGATCAATAATTAAATTCACAATTTGGGATAGGTCCTTTCCCTTATAATTAATTTTGGAAACAATCTGGCTCCCATCTGAATTTAAAGACACAATGGACATTCCCTTTAAATTTTCATCCAAATACACTTCAATACTTGGATTGATATCAAAAGCTACTATATAAGCTGCTTCTGCATCCTTTATGGGAACCATTGTGAACATAAGGAATAAAAGACAGGCAATGGATGCTAGAGCCATCCAACCTTTTGGTTGAAATAATTTAGTTTTCCCTTTGTAGGAAATTCTTTCACCGATTAAGGGAAAATGATTTTTAGACCGGGGGATGTTTTTGAACGTTCCATTATTACAGAACAAAACAATTTGTTTTTCTGTTACTTTCACTACTACTCCACCATCAACCTCTTTCATCTCTTTCCCTCCTCTCTTATTCCTTACTTTACAAATCGACGTAAATGTTCCCATTCCGGATGCAATTCAATTAAAATTAACGTAATCATATATTTGCGGTATCGTTCAAAAGTTTTATGATGATATCCGGTTTTTCTCACAAATAGGGTGGTAGGAAACCTCTTTTTGCGAAACAACTCATTCATGCATTCTTTATCTTCCATAAAGTCATGCACAATATGATGAATGGTTTCACGTGTATCCCGATGTTTGGGTGATGATTTTTCCAGTTCCTCAAAGCCAATGCTATATTCATTAAGTTGTTGATCCAATTCCAGGATTTCATCCACAAGCTCTATCGACTCCACCTTCACCTGGTAATCCCGCATAGCTTGTTCAATCTCAATTTCTGTAATCAAGGATTCCTGGCCCTCAGGTTGATAGTCTAAAGATAGGATTTTATTATTCCTATTTTTCTGGTGAAAAAAATTAATTAAATCTCTATTGATTAAAAAATAGGCATAGTTAATAAACGTGCGTCCCTTTCCTGATTCATAGGTATCAATGGCCCGATTAAAGGCAATCAATCCAATACTTGATTCTTCATCACTCCAGGAGACCACTCTTTTACAGATGTGCCTTACAATATTAAGAATATAAGGCTTATACCGGTTAATTAATTGATGGCGAACTAGTTCATTGCCATTCTTCGCTTGCTCTATGTCATGTTCCAATTGGAAATCTTTCATACCTTCACTCCAGTGACGCATCCAAAAAAGAAACTCATCATTACCAATGTTAACGACTTTCATTTATCTATACAAATGTTGAATTGTTTTTTTGGGGGGAATAAAAAGCACCGAATATTTTTGATAAAGGGAGGGAAATGACGTGCTGAGCAAAGAAAACACGGTTTTTGTACTCGTTGATGTACAAGGGAAATTAGCAAAAATTGTGCAAGACAGTGAAACGATGATTCAAAATCTTAAAAACCTAATTCAAGCACTGGGAATTATATACATTCCAATTGTATGGCTCGAACAATATCCTGAAGGCCTAGGGCCAACAAACGAAGAATTAGTGGAGCATTTACAAGGAATAGAACCAATTCGAAAAATCACCTTTGATGCTTGTAAAAATCCTGACTTTATTGAAGCCCTGGAAAAGACAGGACGCAAACAGGTCCTCATCGCGGGAATTGAAACCCATATTTGTGTCTTTCAAACAGCTACGGGCTTAAAGGATTTAGGATATGAGGTACAGGTTGTTGTAGACGCTGTTTCTTCTCGTACTACTCTAAATAAAGAGATCGGCCTTGAAAAGATGAAATCATTAGGCATTCACTGGACTAGTGTGGAGATGGCGTTGTATGAACTCATGGAAACAGCGGAAGGCGAGGAGTTTAAACCAGTTTTAAAATTACTTAAATAGCTTTTCGTTTAGAAAAAATGGCTGATGATCACGAACTAAATAGTTCGTGATCATCAGCCCCTTTAAAAATTTATTTACTTAATGAGACGAGAGCATCAACCTGTGTAAGAAACTTCATAGATTCTATGAAAAGCGCGTACGCATTATCGAAGTGATTACCGGCATCTTCTATATATTCACTATCAAAGGCATTCCCTATTTCTTCAAGTCCATAACTAAAACCTAGAAGTACCGGTTCCATTTTACCATCGATTTTACTTAATCGACTATTAGGTGCAAAGATATAGCCGGAATCGATATCATTTAATAATTTTTCAATTTTTTCGAATTCATTTAACATCGAATCATACCAAGAATCTGTCCAAGCATTTGATCTAGTAATTAGTTTTTGCAAATTAACCATTTCGGTTCTTAATCTTGAACTAAATGAGGCCACTGTGTTTAGGTAATTTACTTCTTCGGTGGATAAATTAATTTTTTTCCAATAAATTTTAAATTCACCTGTAGCCGGGTCCTTTTTCAGATATACGTTAAATGAATTCTGTGAATGGTATTGGAATGACCCATAAGCTGGATCCGAGAAGGTATAGAGCTTACTAGCAACGGTTAATTGTACCACTGCAAACGTATTTGATTTTTGAATCACAGTCCCATTCATATCACGTATTAATTCTACAGTAATGTCTAGTCCAGAGTTGTATACATTGCCTAAAGCATTTACTTTATCTGTAGCATTCACAAATTCATAGCCTTTGGTCGTAGAAGCAATTAAATTGTGTTGGCCTGTCCAGTTGCTAGAATTGAGTAATTCCATTAATTCATTTTCCTGAGCAATTACTTGATTAATAATGGTTGCGTTATCCGGAAGATCGCTTTGTTGGACATTTAAAGCAACAGAAAGCATTTTAATCGCTTCTGCCCGTTTTGCATTGTTAGAAGGTTTGAATAGTCCGCCGGGATAACCGCTTATAATTCCTGCTTTCGTTGCATCGTTTATATAGGTTTTCGCCCAGTGATTAGCAGGTACATCAGTAAATGATTTTGCCGGGTTGGGTTTCGTGATGGTTTGGCCAAATGCACGGATAATCATAGCAGATAATTCTGCTCTTGTTACGTTACGTTCGGGCGCAAATGTATTCGGGCCCGTACCACCCACAATCCCAAGAGAACTAGCAATGCGAATGGGTTCATAATACCATTGGCCTTTTTTCACATCGGTGAAAGCAATGCCATTCTTATCGCTTGTTAATCCTAATGCACGAACTAAAATTGCAACCACTTCAGCCCTGGTAATATTATTTTCAGGTCGAACGGTATAGGAGCCATTTTTTTCTTTGTACCCTTTGATTAATTCAGAATAGACAAAGTTCTGGAGATAATTGTATGCCCAGTGTCCATTAATATCTGTCGGTTGATATAGTTTGAAGTCTACAGCTTTTATCGTTGCATAATCTTCAACGGGACCATTAACAATGGCAGGACCAGGGTCGTTTGTTCCGGGATCGGTTGTTCCGGGATCGGTTGTTCCAGGATCGGTTGTTCCAGGATCTGTTGTTCCAGGATCTGTTGGAGTTGGATTCACAAATTCATCAAAGGTTATTTTTTCAATTTGGTTCGCAGATGCCAAATAAATGTTCCTTAATGAATCCTCCATAACATCTAATGTAGTAGTGGGTAGATCTTTTATTTTAATGTTAGAGAAACGATCAAAAATCGCTTTTTTAGAAAAAACGTCATTTCCTTGAACAAATACAATGGGTTCATGAGGAATACCATAGTTACCAGTGATTTGTTCAAGATTGCTCTTATTAATTTCCATCCCTGCATAATAGACGTGATTCTCACCAAGGGTCACTGATCTGACTGGATAGGGAAAGCCATAGCCATCTTTATAATTGGTTTTACTAATTGGACTAAAATCCACGGTGCTCAATGCATACAAATGACTTCCACTTAGTCCGGCTTCTGCAATATAGAGAATGTGTGTATCCGGGTCAACCACCATATCCGCATTATAGTACATCTGGTACTGCCCAGGATTAAAATTTCTGATTTGTGTTTTACCTTTATTAATAGGGTCATAGTAATACAAGTAAGCAGAAGTATTAGTACCCTTAAAGTAGAAAATCTTATTACTATCAATCGCAATGTTATCAGCGTCTACATAAATTACGTTCTCTGTGTCTACAGTTCGAGTTTCCAAATCTACCACTAAAATTTTCGCATTAGCAGTGGTGATATAAAGTTTACCATTATACTTATCGATATCAATTGGTATACCTGGAATGTCTATAGTTTCAACGGATAAGTCATTCATTTGAATAAATAATAGTTTATTGCTGTTTGTTACTGCATAAATTAATCCATTTGCTTCATCCATAAGCCACTTTACAACATTGCCAGTTACACTCACCTTAATCGGATCATCAGCAGCCCGGATAGACTGTGGATGGCCCAAAACAGTTATGAACATTGAACCAACGAGGGTAAGAGCACAAAAAATATTGAGCAATTTCCTCATGATGTCTGGTTTCCCCCTTTTTTCTCTTTTTCGTATGTTAGTAGATCCTAGATGACCAGAAAAAAGATTTAAAACCTTTTTAAGATAAATGTAAAACTTTTATGATATTTCTACAACATCTAAAATCTTGTAATTGTTACAATATCTAAATGGTTATAGAGGGTAAAATGGGAGGAAGATTTTCACACAAAAAAACCCACCATTTTCAATGGTGAGTTGTGATTTCTAATATGGCGGAGGGAGCAGGATTCGAACCCGCGTGGGCTTGCACCCTAACGGTTTTCAAGACCGCCCCGTTATGACCACTTCGGTATCCCTCCGTAATATTAAGCTTACCCAGGATGTTCAAATCCTATGAGTAATATGGTAGCGGCGGAGGGGATCGAACCCCCGACCTTACGGGTATGAACCGTACGCTCTAGCCAGCTGAGCTACACCGCCATAATGCTTGGGCTTGTATTATAATAATGGCGGAGAGTGAGGGATTCGAACCCTCGCACGGTTTAACCCGTCTACTCCCTTAGCAGGGGAGCCCCTTATAGCCACTTGGGTAACTCTCCGTGTGCACCGTGTGTTCCGCGGCGACATGTATAAATTTATCACAGGCAGAAAAAAAACGCAACACTTTTTATAAAAATTTTTTAATCTTTTTTTTTACCGTTAAAGAAAACTTAGCTTCGACAAGCCTTTAAGGCGCAGATGAAGCCTTAGTTGCCCTTATACTATAAGAATTTTATAAATTCTTATAGTGAAAAAAAGTGCATCTTATGCCGCCCCCAATGCCTTCATGCTCGGCGCCAGAGCTAAGTTTTCTTTACCTCCAAACAATTCATAAATTTACATAGGACACAAATACTAATGCTAGATTGTTAAGGGCCAAGAACCCTCATGGAGGAAACCGATGTTTTGGATTATCATTCTCATTATAGGAATCTTTATCTTTGAAGGCTATTTTCTTTTTTCCAAAAAACGTTGGAAGGAACTGATTATTGTAGGCATTATTTCAAGCCTCTCCCTATACTTTACACTGGCTCAAAATAATATCTTACCTAAATTAGAAATCATTGAAGCTTTGGATACCCTTTTTAAACCCATTTCAGATTTTGTTGGAGGTTTTTAACCTTCCTGGCAATCCTAAAAAATATACAACCTTCACATTTAGTGATAAAATGAAGAGATAGTTTGAATGAAAGAAGTATGTGGAGGGATTGGTTTTGAGTAAATTACGCAGTGATATGATCACGAAAGGCTTTGACAGGGCTCCACATCGTAGTCTGCTCCGGGCAGCCGGTGTGAAGGAAGAAGACTTCGGAAAACCTTTTATCGCAGTTGTTAACTCTTACATTGACATTATTCCAGGACACGTTCATCTACAAGAATTCGCAAAAGTAGTGAAAGAAGCAATTCGTGAAGCTGGCGGGGTTCCTTTTGAATTCAATACCATCGGAGTGGATGATGGAATCGCTATGGGCCATATTGGCATGCGCTATTCCCTTCCTAGCCGGGAAATCATCGCAGATTCTGTTGAAACTGTCGTTGCTGCCCACTGGTTTGACGGGATGATCTGTATCCCGAACTGTGACAAAATTACCCCAGGTATGATGATGGCCGCTATGCGCTTAAACATCCCTAGTATTTTTGTTTCCGGTGGCCCAATGGCTGCAGGGAAAACTCCATCTGGCAAAAAACTTACCCTAACTTCCGTTTTTGAAGGGGTGGGCGCTCATCAAGCTGGACTAATCGATGACAAAAGTTTACTAGAAATAGAACAATACGGCTGTCCAACCTGTGGCTCTTGTTCCGGGATGTTTACTGCAAACTCCATGAACTGTTTAGCAGAGGCTCTTGGTCTTGCTCTTCCAGGCAACGGAACTATTTTAGCCATCGCTCCTGAACGCAAAGAATTGGCGAAACAAGCTGCGAAACAATTAATGAACTTAATCGAAATGGATCTTAAACCCCGTGACATCATCACAGAAAAATCCATCGATAATGCCTTTGCATTGGATATGGCTCTTGGAGGTTCTACCAATACCGTTCTTCATACCCTTGCTATAGCTAATGAAGCAGGTGTTGACTATTCACTTGAAAGAATTAATGAAGTGGCGAAACGGGTTCCTCATTTAGCCAAATTAGCTCCTGCTTCTGACTGGGCGATAGAAGACTTGGGTGCAGCAGGCGGCGTATCTGCTGTATTAAATGAGCTTTCTAAAAAAGAAGGCGCATTGCATCTTGATGCCATGACGGTTACTGGTAAAACCATCGGGGAAAACGCAGCAGGCCATGAAATCCTCAACACAGAATGTATCCATACATTGGATAATCCCTATTCCGAAAAAGGCGGACTTGCCATTCTTTATGGCAACCTGGCTCCAGACGGTGGCGTAATTAAAACCGGTGCTGTAGAAGCTGGCATTACGAAACACGAAGGACCTGCCATTGTATTCGAATCTCAAGATGAAGCTCTTGAAGGAATTGCTAATGGCTCTGTAAAAGAAGGCCATGTAGTCATCATCCGCTATGAAGGACCAAAAGGCGGACCTGGCATGCCAGAAATGCTTGCGCCTACTTCTCAAATCATGGGGATGGGTCTTGGCACGAAAGTAGCCCTTGTAACCGACGGACGTTTCTCTGGCGCTTCCCGTGGAATCTCCATTGGACACGTTTCTCCTGAAGCTGCAGAAGGTGGCCCAATTGCTTTCATTGAAAACGGCGATATCGTATCCATTGATATGGATGCACGTACCATTAATGTACAAGTATCTGATGAAGAATTAGAAAAACGGAAAGCCAACTGGAAAGGCTTTGAACCAAAAGTTAAAACCGGTTACCTTGCCCGTTACTCTAAACTAGTTACTTCCGCTTCTACTGGCGGCATTATGAAAATCTAATAAGATTCACATTGTAAAGGCGGTCTCCCCTTGTGGGAAACCGCCTTTATTTATTTTATTGATTTACACCCATTTGATCCAATAAGGCCATCTGTTTTTTCCTTTATTCCTACTCCCCATAAACGGATTGAATCTACATCATTTACAGAGATTTTTTTATGAAGTTAATACTGTAATAAAGGCTTCACACTTGTCTCTTCAGGAGAAGTGGTACAAGCTGAAACAATCAATAAGAGTAATAAAACAACTGAAATGGTTATAAACTTTTTTCTCATTTTGCCACGTCCTATCATAGGAACTAACAGATTTATCATATCAAAATCATTTGAAAATAAGATGGTCAATTCAATAGGGATTATGTAAATTTTGTAGCAGTATAAACAAACACTTTGTATTATAATGACATCAAAGATATTAACAAGACAAATTAAACAGGTGATCAGGAAATGGATATGGTTCTATTAACAATTATTCAAGGGGTAATCTGGATTTTAATTGCCGTATTCGCATATTATATTTTCTATATCATTTTCTATATGATTAACCATTTGATCAAAAAAGTAGTAACCTACACTATTAGTGTAAAACGGGAAAAGACCATTTTAATATCCCTCTCTCTTATTTGTGCAGTGGCCTTTATTATTGCCTTTATTAATAATTTATATGTTTACTTTGATTCAATCCCCTAATCCCTACCATTAACGAAAAGAGCCTGGAACATTAAAGTCCCAGGCTCTTCATCTTATCTTTACCCTCGTTTATTAGATGGACAACCATCCTTCAATGCACATGCGGTACATTTTCCTTGTTTGCTTTTTTTCACAAATCGGTAGAGGGTCCAGGCTGCATAGCTAAAAATCAAAGCACCAATCACAAGATCTGCTATCATTTTATCAACCCACTTTCCTTTACGTTCATGTTCCAATTCCTAGAAGCAAACCAACCTGATAGAGAACCAAAGTTAGTAGATAAGCAGTAACTAGAGAAATCCCAATGGAAATCCACGTCCATTTTGCCGATCCGCTTTCTTTTTTAATCACTGCAATGGTAGCCAGACACGGAATATAAAGAAGAATGAATACCATCAAGCTATAGGCTTGTAAAGGTGTAAAAGCATGAACCAAAATCCCCTGTAAAGAAGCCATATCTCCTGACATATACAAAATGTTCATAGTGGATACTACCACTTCTTTGGCTAGAAATCCTGTTAACAAAGCCGCTCCTGCTTGCCAGGTACCAAATCCCAATGGGCTAAATAGTGGGGAAATGAATCCACCAATGATTGCTAAATAACTTTCGGTCATGCGTACCTGAAATCCTGCTGGCCCTGTGGTACTCATTAACCAGATCAGAACAGATCCACCAAAAATATAGGTCCCTGCTTTCCGCACAAACCCCTTCCCTTTTTCCCAGGTATGGCGAAATAATGATAGCCATTTTGGAAAACGATAAGGTGGTAACTCCACAAGAAAAACCGAGGCCCTTCCTTTGTTCATAAAGGGGGATAAAATCCGGGCCAGAATTAAGGCAACCCCAATACCAAGGAAGTAAAGAGAGAACACGACCATGGCCTGATTTCTCGCAAAAAATGCGCCTACAAATAAACTATATACGGATAGACGGGCAGAACATGACATCAAAGGTGTTAAAATAATGGTCAGCAACCGTTCCCCAGGCTGTTCAATGGTTCTTGCAGCCATGACACCAGGAACATTACAACCAAATCCAATAATCATAGGGATAAAGGCTTTGCCATTCAGGCCGAAAAACTCCATTACCCGATCCATAACTATGGCAACCCGGGCCATATACCCGGAATCTTCTAATAAGGAAATAAAGAAAAATAGGATGAATATCTGGGGAACAAATACCAGCACCCCACCAACCCCGGCTACAATCCCTTTCAATACAAGGTCCTGCATGAATTGGGAGGTACCAACAGCCTGTAAGACCCATTGCAATCCAGTGGTAATGGGTCCTGTAATAATTCCATCAAGAATATCTGATAAAGGGCTCCCTACCCAATCAAAGGTCATTTTAAATACAAGAAACATAAACAATAAAAACACAGGGACACCCAGTAACGGATGAGTCACTAAATGATCGATTTTTTCCGAAAAAGGAACCGCCTTCTTCGCAGAATGAATCACAGCCTCCTGGCACAGTTCCTTAATCCATTGGGAACGCACCCGGCGAATCCAATGGGGAAGGGATGTTTCTCCCGTTTCTGCTTTTACTAATTTTTCTGTTTCCCCATACAATTCCTGCAAAAAAGCGGGGTCAATATGAGCTTCTAAATACTCCCGCACCATTTTATTGCCTTCAAAAAATTGAAGAGCAAGCCAGCGTAAGCCCTTGCCCGTCCATTTCTCTCCTATTTGCTGAATGGCTTCCTCTAATACCTTCCCATAATCCAAAACTAAAGGTTCCTGCTTGTCCTTCAATTGGGTTAAAGCGAGTGACAGTTGGTCACAACCCGTTCCCTTTCGCGCAATTACGGGATAAATAGGAACCTGCAATCCAGTAGTGAGGCGAGAAAGATCAATCTCCATGCCTCTACTTTTTGCAACATCTAACATATTCAACCCTATAATCAGGGGTTTTCCATATTCTAATAGTTGAACGGTTAAATATAAATTACGTTCCAGTTGAGATGCATCGACAATATTCAAAATTCCTTGATACTCTTCTTCTAGCAAAAAGCGAGTGGCTACCCCTTCATCTTCTGATAGAGGACTGAGGGAATATACCCCTGGCAAATCTACTAATTGTGCAGATTTATCCTTTAAAACCCCCACTTTTTTCTCAACAGTAACACCCACCCAATTCCCAACATATTCATAGGAACCGGTTAATTCATTAAAAAGAGAGGTCTTGCCCGTGTTCGGATTGCCTATTAATGCAAAGGTGGCAGTCATACACGTTCCACCCGTATTTTGTCTGCATCACTGCGTCGAATGCCAACCCATTGTCCCCCGGCTTCGATCATACAAGGTCCACCGAAAGGAAGGCTTCTTTTTAATTGGACAAGGGTTCCTTCCATGATTCCCATGTCCAATAAACGACGCCGAACAACAGGAGTGACTAATTCCATATTAATGATTCTAGCCGGCTTTTCTTTACCGATTTGTGTTAGCGTCATCAACCTCACCTCTCATATGACAACTGATAACAATTTTCATCTATAAATTCATTATATGAGAATGATTTTCAGTTGTAAAGTATGTATTTTTATGATTTCCCCGATTGCTGGAGAAGCTCGGCGAAAATGACGGCCATATCCTGGTTCCCCATGTCATGGTTTATGGCAGACTTATGGGTTTGGTAAGCAGCTGAAGTAGCTGGGAGTACTGCACCATTTTTTCTGGCTTCCTCAAGGATTAAGCCAAAATCTTTATGCATATGTTTTAAGGCAAACGCAGCGGGAAAATTTTCAGTAATCAAGGAATGGCGTTTAAACCCGAGAAAAGGAGAAGCAAGAGCGGACTGTTGCATCATGTCGATAATTTGAGGGCGATCTAGTCCAAATTTTTCGGCCAGGATTAAGGATTCACAGATCCCTTGCATGGTCATGCCTAACATTAAGTTAATGACTAATTTCGCCCTGCTGCCTGCCCCATTTAATCCAAAATAATAACTTTCTTTTCCTAATACAGAAAAGATGTCTTTTAAGTTCTCATAAGCCTGAGATTCCCCACCAACAAGAACCAAGAGATTTCCACCTTCTGCAGCATTCACACTGCCAGATACAGGTGCATCCAGCATGGTGATTCCCATTTCTTTGGCCATTTCGGCAATCATAATGGAAGTCTCCGGGGACACCGTACTCATGTCCACTAATAAAGTAGGCTCTTCAATAAAATCTAATACCCCATCATCTGCAATCAAAATTTCTTTTAATGCCTCATCATTAGATAACATGGTAATGACTACATCTTTCCCTTTGACTACTTCTTCAATGGACTGGGCAACTTGTATTCCTTGTTCTTGCAAGGAAAGGGCACGTTCCGGGGTCCGATTGTACACCATCACTTCGTGTCCTGCCTGATATAAATTCCTGGCCATGGGCGAACCCATTTTCCCCAACCCAATAAAACCGATTTTTTTCATGTAAAAACACTCCTCACCCATTTTAATTTGTTATTTTATTCATTATATATGGTTTCAAATCCACTAACCGGGGCCGTTTAAAGGCATCCTGTGTTTCCCCAGTGATGATTAATGGCACAATGGAATCACTGCGGTGCAAGGAACCATGGCTTGCCCCACCCAGATGGACAGGATCTCCCTTTGTATAAAAGTCGTACCCCGGGTAGGTGGTAACGGTAATGACCTGTCCTTCATGGGCATAAAGCCCTCCGTAAAGACGGGAAAATAAATCTGGATAATCCCCAAAAGAAATGGTTCCCTCAGTTATGGACAAGCCTAGGATTTCTTCCCCTTTAATCATCCAATGGCGTCCATAGGGATCCGCTACTCCTTCGCCAGGAGCAAAGGATAAACTTTTTGTTCCACTTTGTATGCGTACCCCATTCTGTTCTTTCCAGGCAATTAAATCAATACGGTGATCCTCTGAAAGCCTTTTCACGACTTCCTCTAAGATTCCTTCTTTTAAAGGATATAGATAGGTCATCCTCTCATTATTGCAGATAATTAATTCATCTTCTTGTGGATCCACCTTTTTTAATTTCGCCTGTTTTAATCCATGAAAAAGAGGTTCCAGATCCACGGTCGCATCTGTATCCGGTCCGATTTTGGTTTGCCCATGGTCACCTAGTAAGATAAAAGTGCACTCTTCCATGGCTTTTTCTGCACCGCCAAAACTTCGTAACAACCTGGCGATTTGCCGATCCACTTTTCCTAGAATTTCAGGACCTTGCTCTGGATGCCGATGATAGGAATAATCCGTGTCAGGCAAATAAACAATGGTAAAGTCAGGCAACTGATTTTGTTTTACCATTTTCTCTGCCAGATCAATGGCAAAGGAATCATTAAACCCATACCGCTTAAAAATGGATTGGTTCCATTTCCATTTTACTCCTTCTAGCAAAGGGGTGCGAGCAAATTTCCCCAAAGAAAATCCTTTTGGCCCTCGAATGGGAGGCACTTTTAATTTCATAAGGATTAGATTCATAAGACCGGGTAGCATAAAGTCATAAGAATCGGTCCCCCGATGAATCATACAATTAATCGATGCTGTTGGAATTCCCTGCTCTTCTAACTCTTCATAGATTGTCTTCACCTGTTTACTAAAATGGATTTGATTCATTCCATAGGCAATATCATAGGCACAACGGGTTATTCCTAACTTAAACATTCCCATTGGACCATTTCCATAATTGACCACCTTATTTTCATTTCGGTTATACCAGAGAATCCCCGGCAATTTATGGACGTCAGGAAAGGTTCCTGTTAATAAGGAACCATCCACAGAAGCAGACATGGTGGGAAAAACTGTCACACAATCTGTCCAGTAAGCCCCCCGGCTTCGCAGAAAATCCAGGGTCGGGACTAGGCCCTTATTGCTAGCCTGTTCAAAAACATCTGCCATAAAAGAATCAATAAATAGAATCATGATTTTTTTTGCCATACTTCCACCTGCCATCCTTAGTTCTTTGTTGTCATTATGTGAATTTTATCGTTTTTATATTTACGAACTTGCAAAGTTGTGATAATAATAAGTGAGTAATCACTCATTATTTTAATCCATAAGGAGGCGATAATTATGGCTAAAAGATTTTTCCCTTTCCTCATTATCCTTTTTCTTACCCTTTCCACCTTAACAGGATGTGGACAAAAGGAAACCTCTGTTTACTCGGGAACCATTGAAGGAATTGAGATTCCTATTCAGAGTGAATTAGGGGGACCCCTGAAAGAAATCAATAGTGCCGAGGGGGATGAAGTAAAAAAAGGACAGGTGCTATTGAAATTAGATGACCGTACCTATGCTTTACAGCTTGAGGAAGCAAAAGCCGGGGTAGCAGCGGCCCAGGCTCAATACGATCGAAATTCTGGCGATTATCAAGAGGCCCTGCTAAATCAAGCAAAAGCCCGGCAAAACCAGCTCCAATATCAACTGGAAAAAACCCAGATTACCTCTCCTGTAGATGGGATTATTCTCCATCAACATGTGGAAATTGGGCAAATTGTAAAACCAGGGACAACAGTCTTCACCATCTTGAAAAAAGGGGAAATGGAAGTTGTTGTTTATGTTCCTGAAGCCAATTTAAATCAAGTGAAAATCGGGCAAACCCCTTTCATTAAAGTAGATGCTTATCCAGACAAATCTTTTTCCGGAAAAA
>CALNBV010000061.1 GCA_937874515.1 uncultured Paenibacillaceae bacterium
TTATTGATTCAAAAGCGTCTAATAATAGGACCTTTCGGTCCAAAAAGTTATACTCTTATTTATTTAATTCACTAACAATATGGCCAAGTTCAGGTAAGATTAGTTTTTTCATGGCCAATTTTACGGCACCTGTAGAACCAGGCAGAGAAAAAATTACGGTTTGATTGGCCACCCCGGCAATAGCCCGGGATAGAAGACTAGCTGACCCCACATCTTCTTCATAGCTTAAATAGCGAAACAGTTCCCCAAATCCAGGCAACTCTTTCTCCAATAAGGGAGAAATGGCTTCAATGGTGACATCCCGCTTCGCGATGCCTGTTCCCCCATTCAGGATTATGGCTTCGATTGACCCGTTGTTTAATAGGACTTCTACGGTTTGTAGGATTTTATGTTTATCATCTGGAATGATTTCATAATGGCAGACTTGGTGTTGTACCTTTTCTAGTAATTCATGAATGAGTTTCCCACTAGCATCCGTCTCTACTACCCGGGTATCACTTACGGTGATAATGGCGCATTTTACCCTTTCACGTGATCCGTTGCAATGTTTCTTTAGCATAACCATTCCCCTTTTACTAGATTAACCACCACTTACAGGTGGGATCAGTGCAATGATGTCTCCCCTTTTTATCTTTTCCTCATTGGTAACATACTCCTGATTAATGGCAGCCATGACTTGATCCATTGGGGAAAGGTTGTATTCCATTTCTAACTTCTCTTTGAGTTCCCCAATGGATAACTCCCCTTCTTGCAATTGGATCTGGTCCCTTCCTGCCTCTTCTGCCAAATAGGAAAATAATAAAACGGTGATCATGCACCGTCTCCCTTCCCTTCTTCCTTCCATATGGGGACAATTTCTTTGATCCGGTCAATGGCATATTGGTTTGCCTCATAAGCCTCTTTGCGATGGGGTGATGAGACAGCAATGACCACAGCAATATCAGATATGGCTACCCTACCCACCCGATGGGCCATGGCAATGGATGTATGGGGCCAATGTTCTTGGACCTCTGCCCCAATTCTCTCCATCATCTTCACAGCCATGGGTTGATAAGCATCATAATCCAGATAAGAGGTTCGGACTCCCTCCGTCCATTCCCTTACAGTACCCATAAAAACCGTTACAGCTCCAGCTTCCCTTCTTCTCACGAGCCCTATGACTTCCTCCACCTGAATGGGTTCCTCAGCGATTCTAAAAAACGGTGTATTCAATGGAAATCCTCCCTTTTTTCTTTAACGTATAAAGTCTGCAAAAGTTGAACCCATTTGCTCTTCTAAAAGAAGGACCTTTACTTCCATTCCTTTGGTATATCCCCTTGTCCCACCTGGTAATACAATAAGGGCGTTTGTCCTGGCAAGGGAAGAGATGGCACCGGATTTATCCAATCCATGGGGGACCGCTTCTAATCTTCCTTCTGAAAATTGGATATACCCTCTCACAAAACGGTCAAAGGGATTGGGCTTGGGAAAATCCGAAGCAAGAAAGGCGATTTCTTTTTTTAAAAATGGGGCTGTACTGCCCAGAAAGGCTCCTATGAGTGGCCTTGCAAAAAGTTCAAACCCTACGTAACAAGCTGAAGGATTCCCCGATAAGCCAACTATTAGTTTTCCATCCTTTTCTGCAATAGTGGTTACACTGCCGGGGCGAATTCCCACTTTATTAAATAAAACCCTGGCCTCTAACTTTTCAAAAATAGCGGGAAAATAATCATAATCCCCGACAGATACCCCTCCTGTAGTGACCAAAAAGTCAACCTGTCCCAGGGCTTCCTCTACCTTGCGAAAACAGGTCAAAAAATCATCTTTTAACTGGCCAAAGTACAGGGGATTCCCTCCTGCCCGTTGGATTTGTGCTTGTAACATATGCCCATTGCTGTTCCGTATTTTTCCTGGTTGAAGTGGCTCATCCACTTCCAGAAGTTCGCTACCAGTAGCAATAATACCAACCCGAGGTTTTCTGCTAATGGGTACCTTTTGATAACCAAAGGTAGATAGCAACGCCATAATTCCTGGATGAATATAGGCACCCCTCTTCACAAGCAGAGAACCTTGTGTAATGTCTTCCCCTTTAAAGGAAATGTTGTCCCCCGGTTGCAATGGGCGTTTCACCAGGATATATTTTTCCTTTCCTTTTTCCACTTCCCTCACTAACTCTAAGGGGATAACCCCATCACAACCATCTGGGATTGGTGCCCCTGTCATAATGCGAACCGCTTCATAAGGCCCCACGTTTTCCGCAAAAATCTCACCGGCAGCGATTTCATCAATGACATGGAGGCGTACAGGTTCTTCTTGATTCGCCCCCCTGGTATCCCCTGCATGTAAAGCAAACCCATCATAGGGGGATCGATGAAACCTGGGCACATCATAGCTGGCTACTAAATCCTCCCCAAGAACATGACCATAGGCCTGTTCAAGAGGAATAGATTCTACTCCCCCATCAACGGCATATTCCATCATTCGTCCCAGAGCTTCCTTGAGGGTGATTGGTGTACGAATGGTTCTCAACCTCCAATATAGGACATCTCAATTTTCCCTTTATTCTTTTCTGGTTGTGAACTACGAGTCTCTGAATACCGGTCCGTCCTTGTTTTCCAAATGGACGCAATCGCAGCCATGATCTCATCATCACTGGTCTGTGAACGCAACAGCTCCCTTAAATCATACCAATCTGTGGCAAACAAGCAGGTATAAAACTTCCCATCTGCAGCGATTCTCCCCCTAGTACAATCGGCACAAAAAGCCTGGGAGACAGAGGTGATAAAGCCGACTTCCGTTTCTGTTCCTTCATATTGATATCTTTTCGCCACTTCACCTTTATAGGAAGGCATAACTGGTTTTAATGAAAACTGCGAGGCAAGATGTTCAACCATTTCCTTTCCCGTAACAACTTGTTGAAGATTCCAGCCATTGGTTTGCCCCACATCCATAAACTCAATAAATCGCAAGGTTACATGAAGGTTTTTAAAAAAGTGGGCCATAGGAAGAACCTCTTGATCATTCACCCCTTTTTTTACAACCATGTTTACCTTCACTTCCAACCCCACATCCATGGCTTTTTTGATCCCACGTAAAATTCGCTTTGTCCCTACGCCAACATTATTCATAGACTTAAAAACCGGGTCATTTAAGGCATCAAAACTTACATTGATTCGTTTTAACCCCGATTGTTTTAGTTGAACAGCTTGTCTTTCAAGATAAAACCCATTGGTTGTTAGTCCAATATCTTCCAATCCAGGGATGGCAACCAGCTTTTCAATTAATAGGTGCAAATTCTCTCTCAGCAAAGGCTCGCCACCGGTGAGACGAATTTTCCTCACACCCATTTGGACAAATAGTGTGGCTAACCGTTCAATCTCTTGAAAACTCAAAAGATGTTCAGGCGGCATAAAGGGGTAATCTACGCCAAAAATCTCCTTTGGCATACAATAGGTACATCGAAAATTACACCGGTCTGTCACAGATATGCGAAGATCGTGTAATGGTCGGTTAAAAAAATCTACATGCCGTTGGCCCATGGGTTCTCTCCCCCAAACTTACATGGATAGAAAAAAACTGTATAATTCTATCTATACTTTTTGGTTTATGATATAGAACCGATTTGGGGGAAGGTATTCAGTTTAGTAGAAATCGACAGGGAAGATATATCCCTTTCTGCTATATCAATACTTAGGGAAAATTGTCTTTGAATTTAAAATCAGTCAAAATAAACGGAAAATTGAAAAATATTCGTATGTTTCAATCATACAAACCATCTAACTTGAGTTTTATACTGTGAATAGGTAGGTATATAGTGATCTTTTTTATTCCAAATAGGTGTCAAAGCTGCTCGGGGTATGATACGAAAGGTTGTTGGATGTTTGTCGTGACGTCTGGCTGTCTAAAAAGACCAAGCCCTATCGCTTGGTCTTTATTCGTTCCAATCAAGAGATCGGCAGGACGACAGACTACAACAATTACAAAACAATGAAAAGGGGTGCCCAGTTTGAAGATTGCTGTATATAACGGGGTGAAAAATGTCGGGATACGGGAAAGTGAGCTGCCACAGATCTCCCATCCGGAAGATGTGATTGTTCGTGTTGATCGTGCTTCGATTTGTGGATCTGATCTTTATATTTATCGCGGGGACTTGCATGCGACGATGTCCCCTGGTGTTTCAGGTCTGGGTCATGAAATGGTTGGTCACATTGTTGAAGTCGGCTCAGAAGTCAAGCGTTTTAAAGTCGGAGATCGAATCACCGCTGCTTATTCCGTCAGTTGCGGTCAGTGTGATTCCTGCCGCCAGGGAGTGACAGCGCACTGTGAAACCACAAACAAAGCTGTTTATGGTTTTGGTAACGCTTTCGGTGGGATGGGAGGAGCGCAAGCAGAGTACATGCGCATCCCCTATGCTGAGGCTCATAGTGAGAAAATTCCGGATTCCATCTCAGATGATCAAGCTTTCTTTGTCTCCTGCAATCTGCCGGCAGCCATTCGAGGGATTCAAAATGCCCAGATTAAACTGGGTGATTTTGTTGGTATAATAGGGCTTGGCACTGTAGGTCAACTAGCCTTACGTTTGGCGGCGAAAAGCGGCGCTTCCCGGTTGTTTGCGATTGATAAGAACCCATCACGTCTGAAACGAGCTAGAGAAATCGGGGCTGAAACAATTCTGAGCGGCCCGAATGTAAAGGAACAGGTGTTGGAGATGACTGGTGGCAAGGGTCTGGATGCTGTGATTGAGGCAGCCGGACAGCCAGACGCATTCGATTTGTCACTGTCTTTATTAAGACCAGGCGGCAAGTATTCAGGGTTAGGAGTCTATCTCGGCGACAATCATCCATTCAATATTGGCGATGTTTTTTTAAGGGATTTAAATCTGTCTACACACGGATTTGATAATACCCACCCAAATATGTGGACAGCCATCCGGGTGATCGAACGGGGGCTGATTGACCCCAGCCAACTGATTACTCACCGGTATGCGCTTGATGATATTGCTCAGGCTTATCAGATGTTTGATCAAGCGAGTGATGATGTGATCAAAATCGCCATACATCCCCAAGGGTTGTAATTCGTAATAAAATCGAGAAGGAGGGGGTGATTAACCCCTTCCTTCTCGATTTTTCTACTTAATCATAATCGAAGAATTAGCTACAGCCACTTCTTTCCCATCCTGATAGAGGTTACATGTGGCATAAGCAATACTCTTACCTTCCCTTTCAATTTTTGCCTCGACTTGTACCATCCCAATCTGAATTGGACGGTGAAAGGTTGTTTGTAAATTAATCGAGGTAAACATACGGGGTTCCTTCAGGCAAGATGCCATGGCATAGGCCATCATCGTATCTGCAACAGCCGTGATAAACCCTCCCATAACAACATCATTCCCATTAAGAAACTGATGACCTGCATTCCATTCCCCTTTGGCTATTCCATTTTCAGTATGGAGAATTTCAATCCCAAGAGTATCATCACAGGGAGGTCTTTTTCCACGTTCCAAAGCATCCATTAAATTAAATATTTTCTTATTCAAGATCTAACTCCCCCTTCTAACCAATCAAACCCACT
>CALNBV010000062.1 GCA_937874515.1 uncultured Paenibacillaceae bacterium
GTCATCGGTAGGAGGAACATATACCGTTGTTAAATTAGAATACCCGGTTAACCGGTCCAATTCATAAAGAGGAATGGTTTCTATCCTTTCTTCACCGGGTATTCCCGCTGCTGTTACAACGGTCACCGGGTATTCGTCAGGATATACTTCCATTAACGTCAACTTTACATCAGAGGCTGTAAAATAATCATACACCTGACAAATGAGAAGATGTACCGACGGTTGAATGGGCGCCCCTTCCAACTGGCTGCCATCCAATAAACTAAATCCTTCTACAGGGTCTATTTTAAGGGAAGTAAATACTGCATCTAGAAAACTCTGCCCACCAATGACTTCAATTCCAATTCCCCGTTGTGGGCCTTTCTCCAACAATAATTGGACTGTTTTCTCAGCGACCAGGGGATGACCGGGGACTCCATAAACTACAGGTTCCCTTTCTGCCATGGATAATAGTCTTTCGCAAATATCCTCATATACTTCTGCAAATTGCTGATGGGCTTCATACACCTCATCAAAACTATTGTATTGAACTCCTTCAGCACCTAATTCATCCACTACAGGATGGCATGCTGTACGAAAATAGAGTTGTTTCGCTTGTTTTATCGTACGATAAATCCCTATGGGCATTTGGTCCAGGGTTCCGGAACCCAATCCCAATACAATTATATTCTTCACTAATCATCACCCTTTTTTATGAATCCCGCAAAAGGTGGAATTTCTGAAGTAAAGGAACCCACCTTTTCCCCTTTGGTGTGCTTTCCATATCTTTGCGAGTCACTGTACCGGAAAGAAATAATGCAATACCATACATTATAATCCCGGCTAGAACTGCCCCTAACCCGACTATTGTATATTGAAGACGCTCAGATGATACAATTCCATCTAATCCATTGTCTAAAAATTGTTTTACAACAAAAGCTGCCAACGCCATCACTACTACTGAAATGGCTGGTTTTAATATAAAGGATTTAAAATACAACCGTACTCCAGTTAATTTAGAAACAGCCATCATATTCAAAAATGTTGAAACAAAATGGGAAATCACAGTGGCAAGAGCTCCTCCAGCAATGCCATACATCGGTATAAATATAAAATTTAATACCAGCTTCACCATAAGGCCAATAAATAGATTACGGACAGGTAACATGACTTTTCCCAGTCCCTGTAATATTCCGGCTGTGGTTACCCCCAGGGTAGTAAAGACAGTAGAAAAGGCCAACACCATTAATGTTCCTGTCCCACTGTTGGTTTTATATAACATAATATTCACAGGTTCTGCAACAACAGCAAGTCCGATGGAAGCAGGCAAACCAATTAAGAATGTCAGACGAATCGCTAATTCTGTTCTGGAGGAAATTAAATCGTTCTTCTTTCTTGCATTGGCTTCAGCAATGGCCGGAACCAATGATAAGGATAATGCCGTTGCAAAAACAGCTGCTAATTGAACAAGGGGTTGCCCTCGATCAAGAACTCCTTTTAGGATATAGGAATCCTCTTCAGATGTACCACCTTGCACAAGAATATTAACTACTGTAAAAGAGTCTATGAGTTGCATTAGTGGCAGAATTAAAGAACCCAAACAAATAGGAATGGCATAAAAAAGCAGTTTGCGCACGATGTGGCCAACACTTTCTTTTTTTCCCCTTAAAGGAAGTGGATCTAACCGATTTTGTCTTCTGCTTTGACCTATATAAAATAGAAGGAGAATGAATCCAAAAATCGCTCCAGTCACTGCTCCAAATACAGCACCTGACCCCGCTAAATAAACATCCCCTGTTGATTTCATAAACCAGTAAGAAAGAATAAGAATGGTAATAACCCTCACAAATTGTTCCCCGATTTGAGAAACAGCAGTAGGGACCATATTGTGGTATCCTTGGAAAAAACCGCGAATTGACGCCATGATTGGAACAATTAATAACGCATAAGAAACGGCACGAATAGGCATGGCTAATTTATCATCGCTCATGATTCCGGCAATCCATGGGGCTCCAAACCATAGCAACAAGAAAAAAACAACACCCGTAATGCTTAAAACAAAAGAAGAAACTCGGAAAACTCTTCTTGCCCCGTATTCATCCCCGACAGCCAACTTTTCCGCAACTATTTTCGAAATGGCTATGGGGAAACCCGCGGTAGCTAAGATTAATAATGCACTATACAGAGGGTAAACTTGAGTATAGACATAATAGCCTAAATCTCCGGTGATATTCTGATAAGGAATTCGGTAAAGCGCTCCTAAAAACTTAGAAATAAGTGCCCCAGCCCCAAGAATGGCAGCACCTTTAATAAAAGACACGCCCCCTTTGTTGGTCATCCCTTTTCCCCTTTCCCTCATAAAAACTCGTCCTATTATACCATAATTTATGAAGGGAAATGAAAAAGCTTTCCGACAGATTCTTTCGGAAAGCCTATTTCATATTACTGTTCCATTTGTTTTGCCAGAAAACCGGCTGCAGTTTCAGCCATTTTCACTTCTAAATCCCCCATTTTAGCTCCTTCATTCTTATTGATTAGAACAACAGACCCAATGGGATCACCACTTGCGACAATAGGTGCAATGACAAAGGTTGAGTAAGTTTCGGAATGACCTTTAATAATTTCATATTCTCCTGAATTGGTTTCTGTACGAATTTTTCTTTCTTCCATGCAGCTTTCAATTAGTTCGCCAACAGGTTTTTCTTGAAATTCCTTTTTGGAACCGCCGGATATCGCAATAAATGTATCCCGGTCACTAATTAATGTTACATGGTTCAAGCTTTCGTATAAAGAATCCGCATACTCCTTTGCAAAGTCCCCTAATTCGCCAATTGGTGAATATTTCTTTAAAATAACTTCTCCGTCGCGATCAACGAAAATTTCCAGTGGATCTCCTTCACGAATACGTAATGTTCTCCGTATTTCTTTAGGAATCACCACCCGCCCAAGATCGTCAATGCGGCGCACAATACCAGTTGCTTTCATAATCTTGATGCCCCTCTTTCTTGGAAGTAGTGAAATGTCTGCAACTTCTTGGTGATAGTATTTATCTCCTATAAGGAGAATATTCACCAAAAAAGCCGTCCCAAATATTGGAACGGCTTTTAAAAGTATATTATTGAGCTGGTTGCTGTGCAGGTTCCTTAATCATGGATTTTGGAACTTCTGCTTTTTTTGTAATGGTTTTTAATTTATTAAGCATAAAATCATTCTGGCGATCTTTTGCCACTTCAATGGTTAAATCATTGGCAATGTCATCATATTTTAATTCATTGCGTTTTTCTACCCGAATAATATGATACCCGAAAGAACTTTCAACAGGATCGCTAATTTTATTGATAGGAAGAGTAAGGGCAGCTTGTTTGAATGCTGGGTCTGTAGAAGACAGTGGAAGTTGATCAGAAGTATACAAACCACCATTGTCTTTGCTTCCTGGGTCCTCTGAGTTTTCTTTAGCCAATTTAGCAAAATCCCCACCAGCACGAAGTTGTTTCACTAATTGCTCTGCCTTTTTCTTTGCTTCATCTTTCGATTTATCTGTGGTGCCAATGAGGATGTGGCGTACGTCAGCAACAACCAGGGCCCCATCTTTTTTCATTGCCTCGTATTTTTTCTTCTTATCATCTTCTGTGATTCCATTAGAAAAATAATACTCTAATTCAGACTGTTCAAGGAAGAATTGGTTCATTTCAGCATCGGTCACATTTTGTTGGGTAAAATACTGTTTTACTTTATCAGCCCCACCCATTTGTTCTTCCAGGCTTTTTTTATAAAGGGCTAAATTATCATTTGCTGCTTTCTTTATAGCATCATTTTCTTTGACCTCATTAGAAACATACCGGGTCATAACCATATAATTTAGGGCAAGTTCTAATGTATCTTTATCCCCGTTATCAATATAACTTTGCAGGCGGCTATCTACAGTTTTTAATACTTTAACAAAGTTTTTAAATTCACCTTCTGTAATTTCGCCACCCTCATACTTTGCTACAACGCTATTGCTTCCGCAACCTGTTAAAAAAATCGAGACAACCATGAGAATTAAAATAGGCAGGACGAAGAACGACTTACTTTTCCGCATTGGAAGTTTCCCTCTCTTTTTTAATTTGTTTAAACCGATCAAATTCTTTTAGAAAGCTTTCAACCAGTTTAACACCTTCTTCAGGAGTTAAGTTTTTTACTTTAACACTTACCACAATTTGTTGGGCAGAGGTCTTTGAAAGGCCAATTCTTCTCTGGAATTTGCCAGCTAAATCGAAAACCCTTCCCCAATCCACCCCGGAAGATGTCTGGTCAGGATGGAATAGGATTTGAATCTCATTTCCTTTTTGCACCATTTCCACAATTCGATGTTTCAACGCAAATATACGTAGGCGTGAAACGAGAAGTAGGTTGCTCACACTTTGGGGAATGGTTCCAAAGCGGTCCAACAACTCTTCCGTAAGATCCTCCATATCCTGTGCATTTGAAACAGCAGCAAATTTCTTATACATTTCAATTTTTTGTTTCCCATCAGGTATATACTCTGTGGGAATAAAGGCATCCAGTGTAAGATTAATTTCTGGCCGAACTTCCTCTTCTTTAGGGATTTCACCCTTTAATTCTTCAATCGCATCTTTAAGCATTTGACTATATAAATCAAATCCTACAGAAGCAATAAATCCATGCTGTTCTGCACCCAACAAATTACCAGCGCCACGGATCGATAAATCCCTCATAGCAATTTTAAACCCAGAACCAAGTTCCGTAAATTCTTTTATTGCTTGTAAGCGCTTTTCTGCTGTTTCTGACAAAACTTTATCACGCTGGTACGTAAAATAGGCGTAAGCAATGCGATTGGAGCGTCCTACCCTGCCCCGAAGTTGATACAATTGGGACAGGCCCATACGGTCCCCATTGGTGACAATCAGTGTGTTCACATTAGGAATATCTACACCCGTTTCAATAATCGTGGTGCTGACCAATACATCAGATTCCCCTTCAAGAAAGTCCAGCATAACAGATTCTAATTCATTTTCACTCATTTGGCCGTGGGCTACAACCACCCGGGCTTCTGGAATGAGCGCCCGCAATTGATCTGCCATTTCTTCAATTCCCTGCACTTGATTAAAGAGAAAATAAACCTGGCCACCCCTGGCCATTTCCCGTTCAATAGCTTCCCGTACTAAAGCAGAGCTATACTCCATCACATAGGTTTGCACAGGGAAACGGTTTTCCGGAGGCGTTTCTATTACAGAAAGGTCCCGTACACCAATCATAGACATATGAAGAGTACGAGGAATCGGTGTAGCGGTTAGAGTTAAAACATCCACATTGGTTTTAAATTGTTTTAACTTTTCTTTATGGGTAACCCCAAATCGTTGCTCTTCATCCACAATGAGGAGGCCCAAATCCCGGAAAATCAAATCTTTGGATAATAGGCGATGGGTACCAATGACAATATCAATGGTTCCATCCTTAACTCCTTTTAAGGTCTGATTTTGCTCTTTACGTGAACGAAAGCGGCTTAACACAGAAATATTCACAGGATAATCCGCAAACCGCTCTTTAATTGTTTCATAATGTTGTTGGGCAAGAATGGTAGTAGGTACGAGAAGAGCTACCTGTTTTCCATCTAATAGGGCTTTAAACGCAGCACGAATCGCTACCTCAGTTTTACCATATCCAACATCCCCACATAAGAGGCGATCCATAGGTTGAGTTTCTTCCATGTCATTTTTGATTTCCGCAATGGCACGAAGTTGATCTGGTGTTTCCTCATAAGGAAACATAGCTTCAAACTCACGCATTTCTTCCCCATCTTTTGCAAAGGAATACCCTTTTGCCTGTTGGCGCTTGGCATATAAGCGAATAAGATCCTCAGCGATATCCTTTACGGAAGCGGTGACTTTGCTTTTTACCTTTTTCCATTCTGTACCGCCTAATTTATAAATCTTCGGTTCTTTTTCTTCTCTGCCAACATATTTTTGCACCTGGTCAATTTGCTCAATGGGCACATAGAGCTTATCATTGCCAGCGTATTTAATATGAAGGTAATCTTTATGAATTCCGTTTATTTCAAGGGTTTCAATTCCCAGGTATCTCCCAATGCCATGATTTATATGAACAACATAATCTCCAACCGCAAGCTCTGTATAACTCTTGATTCGCTCAGCATTGCTTATATTTTGCCGAACACGATTTACCTTGCGTTGCTTCGAGGTGAACACTTCATTTTCTGTCAAAACAACCAGATGCATGAGAGGCAATTCAAAGCCATTTTGCAAATTGCCCAGGGTTATAATGGGACGCTGATAGGTTTTACGGATTTCTTCATTATTTAAAATGACATCTGCTTCCATCCCATAATCATCTAAAACCCGTTCCATACGGCGTGCCCGTTCCTCATCTGCCGCACAAATCAGTACAGTGGATGAACCCCGCTTCCAGCGTTCCAATTCTGTTTTTAATACGTTCATTTGACCATGGAAATTCTGCATGGTTTTGCAGTTGAAATTAATTATGTTCTGGGGGTTTGTTTTCGGTACTTGCCGTAAAAAGAGAGATAAATAGAGATAGCTTTGGCCCTTTCTTGTAAGCAAAGAATCAAAGGAATGGGAAAGTTCAATATCGGGAAGAAACTCCCCTTCTGAGATCATAGAAATTTTCCATTCTTCTTCTTCTTTATCTACTTGAGTGGTGGCTTCTAGAATACGAGTAGGTTCATCAAGGACAATTAAAGGAGTTCCGCCTAGATAATCTAGTACTGTTGCTCTATTTGAATAGAGAAAGGATAAATATTTATAGATTCCAGGAAAAGAATGCCCTTCTCTTAATTGTTCGATTTCCCAACCAATCTTTTCAGTAATTCTCTTTTTAACTTCTGGGTCCCCTATTTTTTTCAGGGCATGACTCATAGCATCAGATAATTTCTCTGATGCTTGTAAAAAGTTCGTATGGCCGCCAAAAATTTCCCGGGTTGGACCTAGTATAATTTCTTGTAAATTTTCAATTGATCGTTGGTTTTCTATATTAAAGGAACGTATGGAATCGATTTCAACATCAAATAACTCAATTCTAATGGGATGAGATAAATAAACAGGAAATAAATCTATTATTCCCCCACGGACACTCATTTCTCCCCTGCCTTCTACCATTTCTACACGTTCATATCCAAGAGAAACCAATTGTCCAACGAAGGATTCTAGTTGAATTTCATCCCCAATTTTCAGATGAAGTTGACCCTGTTGCCAATCTCGCAAAGGAACAACGGACCGTCTGGCACCTGCATAAGGAACAATTAAAATCCCTTTCTTTCCAGATGCCAAATCATTTAAAACTTCTAAACGTTGAGCGATAATTTCTGGACTGGATATAGAAACCTCCGAAATCACAAGCTCATTGGCAGGATAAAGCCACACGTTTTCTTCAGGAAGCAATTGCAATACGTCCTCATATACTTTTTGGGCATGGAACATATTCGGTGTAACAATGACTATGGGTTTAGCCATTGTCTTATAAAGTGATGCCAAAAATAAAGTACGTGCTGTTCCACTCAATCCTGCAGCCAGTTGTTCCCGTAATCCTTGTTTAAAACCAGAAATAACCGTTTGAAAATCTTTATCCTCTATAAACCAGTTCATTAATCCCTGCACACGTCGTCCCCCTCCCCCTTAGGAATTTGAAAAGCTATGTCCAGTAAAAATGCAAAAAGAAGCCTTAGCCGAAAGCCAAAGCTTTGTATTCGGATCCATGAAATGTTATTGTAATGGATGGATTAATTCTGGATTCCGATAGATCGCCTCACTGCAATATTGGCAGGTAACTTTGGCGATAACGTCCCCATTGGTTTCATAGCTAATTATATGTTTACGTTCATCATCGGTCAAGGAAGCTAATCCTAAGGAAACCTCGCCAACAAAGGAGTCATTCAATTTGGCGTATTCAGTTCCGCAATAAGGACATATATATCGTATGGTCATTATTATGCCTCCTCATTCAAGAATATGTCATTTACATTATTTCCAGAAAGGGAGGATACCATACGAATGTAAGATTTTCTATTGATTATGGCGATTCATTACATTTGGAAAAGGTGAATCAAGCCAATCTTTAACAGCTGCTACTGCCCGGTCTACAGCAATCAGAACATCCTCTTCCTGTTCTTTTGAAAAAAGGCTTAATACGTAATCTGGCACCTTTCGTCCCGGTTGGGGGCGTTCAATACCAATTTTAATTCTCTTAAATTGTTCTGTATTAAGATGGGCAATAATAGACTTCATTCCATTATGTCCCCCAGAACTCCCTTTTTCTCTTAATCTAATCTTCCCACAGGGTAAGTCCATATCATCAAAAACAACAAGTAGGTCTTCTTTTGGCTCTATTTTATAAAAGTGAAGTAACGGACTAACACATTCCCCTGATAAATTCATATAGGTTAATGGTTTAACCAGGATGATCTTTTCCTGTCCCACCCTGCCTTCTCCAATTAATCCTTTAAATTTGCTGTCTTTCCATTCAATTCCTAATTGATTAGCCAGGCGGTCTACAACCCAGAATCCCACATTATGGCGGGTTTTTCCATATTCCCGGCCAGGATTGCCAAGTCCAACAATGACTTTCATACTTTCCTTCCTCTCTATATGAAATAAAAAGCGTAACCTTTGGGTTACGCTTAGTAGTATTCATCTAATCAAAAAGTTTACTTACAGATAATTCTTCGTGAACCCGAATAATCGCTTCACCAATAATAGGTGCTACAGAGAGAATTTTAATTTTTGGAATATTCTTCGCTTCGCTTAAAGGAATAGTATCTGTAATCACAAGCTCTTTAATGCTTGAATTTGAAATGCGCTCAATAGCTGGGCCAGAAAGTACAGGATGAGTACAACAAGCATATACATCTTTTGCCCCAACTTTCACAAGTGCATCAGCAGCAAGTGTAATGGTTCCTGCAGTATCAATAATATCATCGATAAGAATACACGTTTTCCCTTCTACATTCCCAACAATATTCATAACTTCGGCTACGTTAGGTTCAGGGCGACGCTTATCAATAATCGCAATTGGCGCTTCTAACCGTTCTGCCAATCTGCGGGCACGGGTAACACCACCATGGTCTGGAGATACAACCACCACGTCTTCTAATTCTTTATTAACAAAATATTTTGCAAGGATTGGAATCCCTAGAAGATGGTCCACTGGAATATCAAAGAATCCTTGAATTTGGGTTGCATGGAGGTCCATCGTAATGACGCGATGAGCACCTGCTACTTCAATCAAATTAGCAACTAACTTTGCAGTAATCGGATCACGGGCACGGGCCTTTCTGTCTTGGCGAGCATATCCATAGTAGGGAAGCACCACATTAATGCTTTTTGCTGAAGCACGTTTTAATGCATCTACCATTACTAATAATTCCATTAAATTCTCGTTAACAGGAGCGCAAGTAGACTGAATAACGAAAACATCGGCCCCACGAACACTTTCATTTAATTTAATTTGTACTTCACCATCACTAAAATGGACAACCTGACTATTGCCAAGAGGCAAACCAATGTGATCTACAATATCTCTTGCTAAAATGGGATTTGCATTACAGGTAAACACCTTTAACTTGGGGTCGCGATAATTCGCCATGACTGAAAAATAACCTCCAACCTTATAATTTCTTTTTCATTTTCTTTACATAGTTTTCTTTATTTACTTGACGTTCTCTGGCAATAGCCAGTGATTCTTCTGGAACGTCTTTCGTAATGGTTGAACCGGCAGCCACATAAGCGCCCATACCAACAGTAACTGGAGCCACAAGATTTACATTACAGCCGATAAAGGCACCATCTTGTATGATTGTTTTAAATTTCTTCTCCCCGTCATAATTAACGGTTACAGCGCCACAACCAACATTAACCCCTTCGCCTACTTCGGCATCTCCTAAGTATGTAAGATGGGATACTTTACTGCCCTTGCCCAGGGTTGTGTTTTTAATTTCCACGAAATCCCCAATCTTCACTCCCTCACCAATTTGGGATCCAGGACGAATATAAGCAAAAGGACCTACCGTTGCTTCATTAGACACAACAGAATCTGTTAAAACAGAGTGTTTAATCGTTGCGCCATTCCCTACCTCACAGCGGATGATTTGGGTATGTGGTCCGATTAAACAATCTTCTCCTATTTTACATCCAGTGCCAATGATTGTACCCGGATAAATAATGGTATCACTGCCAATCATTACATCTGTTTCTATATAAGTACTGCCAGGGTCTATAATCGTTACCCCTTGTTTCATATGTTCTAACAGGATTCTTTCTTGCATTAATTTCTCTGCTTTTGCAAGGGCAATCCGGTCATTCACTCCAACTGTTTCCTCTTCGGTAATGGAAGCTGCAATGGATTCATCCATTCCTTTTAAAATTTCAATCACATCAGTTAAATAATATTCACCTTGTGCATTATCGTTTTTCACTAATTGTAAAGATTCAAATAACTTCTTATTATCAAAGCAGTAGGTTCCTGTGTTAATCTCTTTAATTTGTTTTTCTTCTTCAGAGGCATCTTTTTGTTCAACAATTCGCTGTACAGAACCATCTGACCCCCGAACAATTCGCCCATATCCTGTTGGATTGTCCATGATTCGAGTTAAAATGGTTACAGCTGCCTTTTTCTCTTCATGAACCTTAATCAATGTTTCCAGAGTTTCCACACTAATTAATGGTTCATCTCCTGAGAGAACAAGGGTTGTCCCCTCTTTCCCCTGAAGGTGTGAGGCGACCTGAAGTACGGCATGAGCTGTGCCTAACTGTTGTTCTTGCATAGCATATTCAATGTCTGACCCCAATTGTTGTTTTACTTTTTCTGCACCATGACCAACAACAACTAAGATTCGATCTGCTTGTAAACGTTTAAGGTTGTCCGCAACGTGTTGTACCATAGGTTTTCCACAAACACGATGCAATACTTTATATAACTTGGATTTCATCCGCGTGCCCTGGCCTGCAGCCAAAACAATCGCATAACGATCTGACATGGTTGTCTAACCTCCAAAAAAGTACAATGAGTTCCACACTGACTATATCTTAAATATAGCTAGATTTCAAGATGCCATATTGAAATACCATTGATCTTCCGGTTGAAATGCAAGAAAAAAGAGACCTAAAAAATAGGCCTCTTTGAAAAATTAGAACTAGGCTCCTTCTTCCACCAGTTCTTGTTGCGCTTCGGCTTCGCCCACGCGATCATACTCAGCAAGTACTGCTGCCTGAATTTTTTCACGTGTAGCCGAGGAGATTGGATGCGCGATATCGCGGAATTCTCCCTCAGGCGTACGCTTACTTGGCATAGCTACAAACATCCCATTGTTGCCATCAATAACACGGATATCATGAACTACAAATTCATTGTCTATTGTAATAGAACAAATAGCTTTCATTCTTCCATCCGTGTTAACCCGACGGAGTCTCACGTCTGTCACTTCCATGTATGCTCACCCCTTTTTCCAGTTATCAACTAGCATGTAACTGTAATTTCAACAAATGGGGGGGAAATCCTTCTATTTGTCAGAAAAAAAGTAAAATATTTTTTTCAAAACTTTTCCTTTATCCTATAAAAGCTACCAATTCAATTTCTAATGAAGCGCCTTTTGGCAATTGAGAAACTTCCACTAGGGAACGAGCTGGATGATGCTCTCCGAAGTAACTGCCATAAATTTCATTAATGACTGCGAAGTTTTGAATGTCAGCAACAAATACCGTTGTCTTCACCACATGGTGAAAAGATAATCCTGCCTCTTCCAAAATTGCCTTTAAATTAGCAAAAACCTGATGTGTTTCCTTCACAATATCACCTGTAAGCATTTCACCTTCAAGCGTTAAAGGTATTTGTCCGGAAGTAAAAAGCAAAGAGCCAACTTTTATTGCTTGTGAATAGGGCCCAATGGCTGCCGGTGCCTGTTTGGTATCAATTCTTTCCATCATCTTGATTCAACCCCTTTATTGAAAAAATTGCCTAATTCTAAGGTAATGTCCTTTTCCCGAACATTCATTTCAGTAATCCTCAATAATGAAACATAATCATCTACTAAACGTTCTTCTTCATACCTTGTATCAACTAAAACTCCAATTCCAGCAACTACTGACTTAAATTCCCCTAATAAATCCATCATTCCCCTTGCTGTTCCCCCGGCTTTCATAAAGTCATCAATAATAAGGACACGGGAATTTTCTGGCATGCTCCGTCGAACCAGTGACATGGTCTGAATGCGTTTACTAGAGCCTGACACATAATTGATGCTAACAACTGAACCATCGGTTCCTTTACTGTAACGGCGGACCACAACAACGGGAACATTTAAAAAATGGGCTGTTGCATAAGCTAAAGGAATTCCTTTTGACTCAACAGTCATCACAATATCTGCACCAGATTCAGCAAAAATGGTTGCAAATATCTTCCCAATTTTACTTAAGTACTCTGGATTTCCTAATAAATCGGCCATGAAAAGATAGCCACCAGGAACCAATCGTTCTGAACCCTGAATTTGATGACCTAGTTCTTGGATAAAATCTTTTGCCTTTTCTATAGAAATAGTGGGAATAAATTTAACTCCACCAGCAGCTCCGGCAATGGTTTTTAAAAGTCCTACTCCCTCATCTTCAAATAGCTCCTTAATAATAGAAAGATCTTCACTAATTGAAGACTTCGCTGCACCGTACTGTTCAGCAAAAAATGTCAGAGGAATAAGTTTATGGGGGCTAGCTAACAAGTGTTGCGTCATATCAACCAATCTTGCACTTCTTCGCAATTTCTTCATTGGTTTCCTCCGTAATGAAAAGACGAATAATTATTAGTGAATATACCACTTTTGTACGGTTTTTTTCAAGTATTCTACATATTTTCCCCCAATAACCTTACAGCATAGACTTCTTTGCAAAAACCGCGAAGTCCATTATAGATCCGATTCACTTTCGAATCTTTTTCCGTTAACGCGAATACAGTAGGCCCGCTTCCTGACATTAACACGCCTTCCGCGCCAGAACGTCTCATGGTTTCTTTAATTCGCTTTACCTCCGGATAAAGGTTCAGGGTCACACTTTCTAAGTGGTTACTTAAGTTGGAGCAAATTTCTTTAAAATCTTTATGTTTAATGGCTCCAACCATGTCCTCTGTTTTGCATGGACCTAATTGAGCTACATTTAAAGCACCGTATACATCAGCCGTTGAGACCCCTATAGGAGGCTTCGCTAATACAACCCAACAGGATGGTGGGGGTGCAATGGGTTGAATCTGTTCCCCTCTCCCTCTGGCAATGGCTGTTCCGCCATAAATACAGAAAGATACATCAGAACCGACCTTTGCTCCCAGATCAGCCATTTCTTTAACACCCATTTTCAAATTCCATAATTGATTAAGAGCCTTTATGGTTGCAGCCGCATCACTGCTTCCTCCTGCCAAACCAGCAGCGATCGGAATATTTTTCTCAATTTGAATATGTACTCCCCTGGAAATCCCGAACTTTTCTTTCACGAATTTGGCAGCCTGAAAAGCATGATTCCGTTCATCTAATGGGACATAGGCTGTTGGGCAGTCGATGATAATTCGGTCAGATTCTAATGAAGTAATGCTAATCCGATCCGCTAAATCTACAGTCGTCATCACCATTTCAATCTCGTGATATCCATCAGGCCGTTTGGATAATACATCTAATGTTAAATTTATTTTTGCCGGGGCTTTTAATGTCACTCGCAATGCGTTCACCTTTTTCACATGATCTTTACTATTGAAAGTATAATCTTTCCTGAATACAAAAAAAAGGGCAGGACCAAGTCCTGACCCTTATCCGGGAAATTTTATTGTGGATTCTGTCTGGCAAGGGATTCTTCCGCAAGTTGAATCGCGCGTTTCACCATGTTTCCTGCATCTCTTGTTGTGATTCCGCCCCATCCTTCTTTTTGGACCGTGTCATAAAATCCTAGATCTTTTGCAAGCTCCATTTTAAATTCTTCTGACATGATTCCCCTTCGTCTAGCCATTTTTTTAAAAACAGCCCCCTTTTACATTCCCGGTTCCATTAGTATGCACAATTACCTTAAATAAATTAAAAACAGCAGGGTTGATCCTACTGTTCAAAGGCAATCCGTATATTCTCCTCATCCCTGCGGCAAACAGTCAATTCAACTGTTTCCGTTAAGATGTCAGCATAACTATAAGAAACTCTCTCGAAGGTATGCTTGTCCTCATCTAAACGTACAATAAAAACAGAGGGATACGTTTCTTCTAATACTCCAGAGCGTTCTACAGTCTTTCTTCTACCGCCATTCGCTCTAAGTACAATACGCTCCCCGATATGGCTATCCAGACTGCGTTTGATGCTTTTTAGCGCATTTCTCGCCATTCAGACCACCTCACTATACAATAGTATACCACCCATCCTTTATTATGTCAAATAAAGCGATTATTATAGCAACTTTTGTGGGAATATGTCAATATTTTTTAAATGGAAAGGGAGGTTTTGTCGAATGGTGAGGTGTTATAATTTGGGAAGTCCTATACGAAAGGACCCTCTTGTTTCTAAACCGCCAATACCATCAATCCCTGTAATGGTATTTTTTATCATTTCGAAGACATTTACAGATTGCATAATAGGGGTATAGGCAACTTTTTCAACAACATAAACAGGATCAAGGGTATGAATATTAATTCGTTTGGGGGAACTTGCGAAGTTTGCTCCAGCAGCGATAATGGCTTCAAAATAGGATTGACAAGCCCCTGCAAAGATGACTAAATTATCTTTTCCTAATTCAAAAGTCCTTGCCTTTTCTACCGCTTGAATAAAATATTTGGAATTTCGATAGCTATTGATATCGTTTGTAGGTCCTCTTTTTACCTGTAAGGCATCATGGCCTGTAATTACAAGAATATCCGGGCGATGTTTCGTTAATAAAGGCACTATTTTTTCTGGAAACTCTGATTCTGACAGATGATAACCATCCACTGGTATTTTTAATTCTTTATAAAAAGTAATACATTTCTCTAGGTACTTTGCATCCCCATCAAGATGAAGGACTTTTCCCGGCCAATCGAAGGAACCTCCCACATCTTTTGTATGATTAATCATTTTCCATATATTTTTTTCATGGATAACATCCCGGTCTTGAAAAATTAAACGTAGTGATTCTAATTCTCTCTTTTCATTTTTTTTTAGACGCCGTTCCGCTTCTTCCGCGTCTAATTTAATAACATCATCTATTGGAGCATCTGCACATAAACGAAATTCAATTCCACGTAATAAAACGGCCTTTTTTTCTAAATCAATCTCAATAACCCGGAACAGTAAATCTTCTTGATAGGATTTACGGACTACAATATCCCCCACTTGCAGTTGTTCCCCAGACATAGAAAAAACCCCCTCTCGCACTTTATCATATGCCTAGAGGGGAATTTGGTTCCTATTTTCCTATACAATTGCTTAACCGGGCGAATTCCTCAAGGGAAAGAGTTTCCCCACGGCGTGTTGGGTCAATTCCTGCTTCTTGCAATACGGAAAGCATCCGCTCTCTTTCTCCCTTTCCAAAAAGCCCATGTAATAAATTATTTGCAATGGTCTTCCTCCGTTGTGCAAAGGAGGTTTTAACCACCCGAAAAAATAATGCCTCATCAACTACGTCTACCGGCGGTTTATTTCTTATTTTTAAACGCAATACCGCAGAATCCACATTAGGTTGGGGGATAAAAACACTCTTTGGTACGATTGCAACCATTTTTGTTTCCGCATAATACTGGGAATAAATCGAAAGAGCTCCATAGGTTTTGCTGCCTGGTGATGCAGCAATCCGTTCAGCAACTTCCTTTTGGATCATAACCACAATATTCTCTAAAGGAAGGCGTTCCTCTAAAAGTTTCATTAATATTGCGCTTGTCACATAATAAGGCAAATTCGCAACAACACTAATTTTTTCACCTGGAGCAAAATGCTTATTGATAATCTCTCTTAAATCCATCTGCAGTACATCCCCATGCTCCACCTTTACATGAGGGTAAGGGGATAATGTATCCGCTAAAATAGGAAGCAATCGCTGATCAATTTCAATGGCAACCACGTTCCCTGCAGCTTTTGCGATTTGCTCTGTCAACGAACCAATCCCGGGTCCAATTTCGATTGCTCCTTTTTCAGGGGATAATTCAGCTGCATCAGTGATTTTTTTCAAGATATTTAAATCCACTAGAAAATTTTGTCCCAGGCTTTTTTTAAACTGAAAGCCATATTTTTCAAGGATTTCCCGGGTACGGGAAAGGCTTGCTATTTGTTTTATCATTTTTCTGTTTCCCCCTGTGCTTCAACCCATGCCATTGCCTCGCCAAACTCTTCACGGGTAATTTGCAACATTTGTAGCCTTTTATGCAATTGCCTAGCATTAGCATAACCAATTCCTAATTTTTCTCCAAGGGCCATCCTTTTTTCTGATGCCCCTTTTCCCCCTACTAATCCCCCATCAATCAAATCATCCATGCTGATTTGCTCTTCAGGTGCCTGGGCTTCCGTACGAACTTCGGCAAGGGATTTACGGATGACTTCAGGGGTAGCATATTCTACTCCAAGATTTCTTTTTCCTTTTCCCTCTTCCCGCTTGATAAAAGCATGTTTACATCCTGGGACAGCCTGGCTAATGATTTTTCGAATCCGCTCACCCGGAAAGTCTGGATCCGTAAAAACAATAACTCCACGGGTCTTTTGGGCCCTTTTAATTCTTTCAATGACTGATTTAGAAATGGCTGATCCCCCTGTTTCAATGGTATCCGCCTCAACAGCCCTCTTTATAGCAATGGTATCAGATTTTCCTTCCACCACAATTATTTCTTTAATCATACCCTGTAACTTCCTTCCTTTATAATTGAAAAATCAAGCTCGCAAAATTTTAATAAGGTGTATATATAAAAGTACCATTTTGGACATAATAAAAACAGGGAGGAAAATATCCCCCCTGTCCATTTCCTAACTACTAATATGGTCGATTAGGACCAACGACATACACAACTCTTTTCTTTATGCCGAATTGTTTGGCTACTTCGTTAGATTCGAAAAAGACGTCCATTCGATTTCCTTTGATTGCTCCGCCAGTATCTTCAGCTTTCCGAAAACCATACCCTTCAATATAAACCCACCAACCTAATGGTACAACTCTGGGGTCTACTGCAACTGTTCTTCCCTCGGTAGCTCTTACACCGGAGTATGTAATCCCATTGTACTTAGAGTAAGCGGCTGAGTATGCGGTTAAAGTAACGTTTAATGTTTTTCGTGGAATAAAACTATATCGTCCACCCGCTACAGATACTGACTTAGATGAACCACGTGATGCAAGCATACGCTTGTCTCCAACTGCTACGACCTTGTCCGTTTTACCTTGTAGCACCTGGGAACGTACTAGATTTCTTGAAGTTTCTTTCCCGTCTTTATAAAGCACTTCATACACTTCAAGCACTTTACCAGATTGGCCCTCTGTCATTACTTTCTTAGTACCTTCTAACATTGCGTGATCCTTCTTCGTAATTATATTGAAGGCTATTGTTTTCTCCTGGGTCACTATTTCCTTTTTTACTTGAATAATGCGAATATTCGAATCACCAGCTAATTTAGTAGTTAAAGATGGTTCAACGATATCATCTGGACCCAGTTTTATTCCCTGCTCATACAGGATATCCATTACTCGTTTTTTTACTGTTACGAAGTTCTTTTTCGTTCCTCCCATTTCTATTGTGACGTTCTTATGTGCGCTGACATAATTCGTCGTGAGTAATGAGAACCCTGTTGCTAGAACTACTAAAACAGATGCAACGAGCAGATTTGTTCTTCGCCTCCAATATCCCCATTTCTTCAATCTAGATTGTCTCATATTCGCCTCCTTTGGTTGTGAGTCATTGTAGAACACATAAAAAAGATTGTCAATCCAGTTACTTCCAAAAAAATCGACAACTTTCGTAACTGAAAGAAACAGAATTGTCTTATTATGGCTCACAACCCTTGATAACACAGGAGGTTTGCAGTTTTTTTCACAAAGATTTTATTCCGTTAATTGGAAAACGCGTTTAGCGTTTTTTGTCGTAATCTCAGCTAATTTTTCGAACGAAACTTCTTTTAAAGATGCCACTTCTTCTGCTATATACCGGACATAACCGCTCTCATTTCTTTTCCCACGAAATGGATGTGGCGTAAGATATGGACAGTCTGTTTCAACTAATAATCGGTCTAAAGGAACGGCTTTTGCCACTTCTTTTGGTTTATGGGCATTTTTAAATGTAACGGGTCCTGCCAGGGAAATGTAAAAGTTTAAATCCATACATTCTTTTGCCATTTCCACACTGCCTGAGAAGCAATGCATAATGCCTCCCACTTCCTCGGCTTTTTCTTCCCTTAAAATGGTTAATATATCCTGATGGGCTTCCCGGTCATGAATAATAATAGGCAACTGTAGCCGTTTTGCCATGCAAATTTGTTGGCGGAACACTTCAAGCTGAACTTCCTTTGGCGAGGTATCCCAGTAATAATCCAATCCAATTTCCCCAATAGCAACAACCTTTTTTTCATTGCGAGCTAACTCTTCCATCCACTGAATATCTGCATCTTTCATATGAATTGCTTCTTGGGGATGCCAGCCGATGGCGGCATAAATAAAATCATACCGCCTGGCTAGTTCCAATGTGGATTCAATGGTTTCTCTGTTATAACCAATATTGCAGATATAGGAGACTCCGTTTTTTCGAGCCCGATCAATGGTTTCCTCTTGATCCTCTACATACTTCTCATCGTCTAAGTGGGCATGTGTATCAAAAAGCACGGGTTCCCCTCCCTTCCATATCTTTCCTATTTTACAATGGCCCCATTTGGCATGGTTTCCGGTACGGCTGCCAGTGTTAATTGGTCCCCTTCTGATGCCGCCAAAATCATCCCGTTGGACTCGACGCCCCGCAATTTAACAGGTGCAAGATTGGTTACGCAAATCACTTTCTTCCCAACTAATTCATCAGGTTGATAAAATTTCGCAATGCCTGATACAACCTGGCGGGTTTCATAGCCAAGGTCTAATTGCAATTTAAGTAATTTATCCGCTTTGGGTACCTTTTCTGCCTCAAGGACCTGGGCAACACGCAATTCCACCTTTGCAAAATCGTCAATTTGAATCAATGGCTTACTTTCTGCCTGTGGCTTCTCTTGCTTTTCTTGCTTTTGTTCTTGTTGCTTCCGGGAAGCCGCTGTGGACTCATCAATCACAGCAATTTCTTTTTCTAAATCAAGTCTTGGGAAAAGAGCTTCTCCTTTTTCCACTTTTACTCCTGGTTGGAATTGGCCCCAGGCTCTCATGGATTCCCAATCAGTAATCCCTTGCTGTGGGGTTAATCCTAATTGCTCCCAGATTTTCTCTGGCGCTTTTGTTAAAAATGGCTGAAGAGCAATAGAAGTAATGCGTATGCTTTCCACTAAATTGTACATAACCGTGCCAAGGCGTTCTTTTTTCTCTTCATCTTTTGCCAGTGCCCATGGCATCGTTTCATCAATATATTTATTCGTACGGCTAACCAATTCCCACAGTTGGGATAAAGCATTGCCAAACCGCATTTCATCCATATTGTCCTCTAAACCAATGACTGCCTGGCGGGCGACTTCTTTTAACGATGCATCCACACCTTCTTCTGCACCTGGGGCTGGAACTACACCATCGAAATACTTTTCAATCATGGCAATAGTTCTGCTAACCAGGTTACCAAGGTCATTGGCCAGGTCGAAGTTTAAACGTTGAATAAATACTTCCGGTGTAAATACTCCATCCTGCCCAAAAGCAATTTCCCTTAATAGGAAATAACGAATTCCATCAGAGCCATAACGATCGATGAGGAATTTAGGATCAATCACATTCCCTTTGGATTTGGACATTTTTCCATCAGGCATTAACAACCAGCCATGACCGAATACTTTCTTAGGCAGAGGAACATCCAGTGCCATAAGAATAATAGGCCAGTAAATGGTGTGGAAACGTAAAATATCTTTCCCAATCATATGCACATCTGCAGGCCAGTATTTTTGGTATTTAGAATCATCTTCTGAGGTATACCCTAATGCTGTAATGTAGTTTGCTAGAGCATCTAACCATACATAAATCACATGCTTTGGATTGCCTGGAACAGGAATTCCCCAATCAAAAGTGGTCCGTGACACGCATAAATCTTCAAGACCTGGTTTTAAGAAGTTATTAACCATTTCATTGCGGCGTGATTCAGGTTGAATGAATTCTGGATGCTCTTCAATATATTGCAATAAGCGGTCTTGATAGTTAGACATACGGAAAAAGTAGCTTTGTTCTTTTACGAGAGAAACTTCTCTATTGCAATCAGGACAAATATGTTGTCCATCTTTTTTAGATTGATATTCTGTCCAGAAGGCTTCACAGGGAACACAATAATACCCTTCATATTCCCCAAGATAGATATCTCCCTTTTCTTCTAATTTCTCAAATATTTTTTTAACCACTTCTTCATGGCGAGATTCAGTGGTACGAATGAAATCATCGTATGAAATATCTAATTTTCCCCATAAATCTTTAATCCAATCTACAATAGGATCAATAAATCCAAGGGGTGTTAACCCTTCTTCCTCAGCACGTTTTTGCAACTTTTGCCCGTGTTCATCGGTACCCGTTAAATAATAAACATCAAAACCCTTTAATCGTTTATAACGAGCCATGGCATCACAGGCGATGGTTGTATACGCATTCCCAATATGAAGTTTATTGCTAGGATAATAAATTGGGGTTGTAATATAATAGGTCTCCTTTGACATAGTCATCTCCCTTTCAATCTTTTATGTACGATGGAAATAAAAAAAACTCCTTCATCCCCTATGGGACGAGAAGTTCTCGTGGTACCACCCAAATTCCCCATCACTGGATTCTTACAGGTCCCTAGGATCGGCTTTAATCCTTTAACGCAGGAGTACGCCATTTTCTAACCTATGGTTCGAAAATGAAACTCAAGGACCATGTTCATCTGTCTCTCTTTCCCGGTTTCCACCCTCCCGGTTCTCTGGTTAAAGTCGAAAACAGACTACTCTTCCTCTCATTGTTTTTAGACATTGTATATACTATTGTTTTTTCCCGTTCCTATTTATTCTATACGAAACAATTTGATTTACGTCAAGTATTTTTTAATTTGACTAGAATTGCCAGTACTGATATTATATTGAGTAAACAAAGAATTTGTCGAATATTGTAGATTTATGTTGAGTAATGTAGAGTAGTGTAGAATTTTGATACAAATTAGAGAGAGGGAGCTGATTGCTAATGAAGTCAACTGGTATCGTGCGTAAAGTAGATGAATTAGGTCGTGTAGTAATCCCAATTGAATTAAGACGTACCCTTGGAATCAGCGAAAAAGATTCATTGGAAATTTACGTAGACGGCGAACGAATCATGTTAAAAAAATATGAACCAGCTTGTATTTTTTGCAACAATGTAGAAAACACTGTGGTTTATAATAATAAAATTATTTGCAGAGAGTGCATTGATGAGATGCCCAAACAATAGTAAAGAAGAGGAAGGCGATGATTCCCCTTCCTTTTTTCTTTAAGATTTGTGAAAGATATTATACACTTCCCGTTTGGGAACACCACGATCTTCCGCCGTTTTCTTCAAGGCTCCTTTTTTATCCATTCCTCGTTCTAGATAGGATTCCACATGGGCACTTATATCAAGCTCTGCCCACCAGGCTTCCCCCTCCTCTTCCTTCACTTCTGTACTTCCCGAAACAATAACTGTGAATTCCCCCCTAATTTCCTCTAATCCCCTTAAATAAGCAAGAACTTCATCTATATCTCCACGAATAAATTCTTCATATCGCTTGGTTAATTCCCGTGCTAAAGCCACCTGACGACTCCCAAGTACTTCTTTCATTTCTTTCAGGGTCTTTTCAATACGATGGGGGGATTCATAAAAAATCAAGGTTTCAGGATAATACTTCAAGGATTCCAAAGCAGTCCAGAGGTCCTTTTTCCCCCTTGGAAGAAACCCTCGAAAAACAAACCCTTTTGTGGAAAGACCAGATGCAATTAATGCAGAAAGAGCTGCATTAGGCCCAGGTATGGGGATGACAGGGATTCCTAAAGCAATGGCTTCTTTAACAAGTTCTTCCCCTGGGTCTGAAATGGCGGGCAATCCGGCATCACTTACAAGAGCAATAGTTTTCCCCTCTTGTAATTTATGAAGAATTTCTTCCCCGCTTCTTAGTTTATTATGTTCATGGTAACTCACTAAAGGCCCTTCAATAGCAAAATGGGTAAGGAGTTTTCTCGTTTGCCGGGTATCTTCAGCAGCGATAAAATCGGCTTCTTTTAATGTGTTAATGGCCCGATAGGTCATATCTTCTAAGTTCCCAATGGGAGTGGCAACAAGATATAACTTCCCACCCTCATTTCCCGGTATAAAACTATTTTGAATTAACATGTTTTATCTCCACCAATTTCTTTGTAGTAAATCTCATATATTTCCTGGCAGTATTCCCCGTTCTCCTCATAAACAATTAAGGGAGGCAATACCTTTATATCTGGTTTCCCATCTCTGATTCCTTCAATTAATACCATATTGGCCTCTGCTTTTATATTAGGATGCACAAAACGTATCCGTTTCGGTTCAATTTTATATTTTCTCATATACGTAATCAAATCAGCCAACCGGCTAGGGCGATGAACATAAGCCACTTTTCCCCCTGTACGCACCAATTTTGCGCTCACCAGGATCATTTCTTCCAGGGTTAATTTAATTTCATGGCGAGCAATAGAAAAATGGTCGTTGGCATTATGCATTCCCCTTTGCAAGGGTAAATAAGGAGGGTTGCATGTTAGTACATCATAGGCTCCAGGAGTGAGATAATTACTAGCTTGCTTAACATCATCATGGTATATATGAATGCGATCCGTTAAATGATTTAATTCCACATTTCTTTTCGCCATATCAGCCAGGCGGGCCTGAATTTCTACCCCATGAATGTTTCCTTTCGTGCGTGTACTGAGCAATAAAGGAATTACACCATTTCCCGTACATAAGTCAATTACTTTCCCCTTTTGCACCGGAAGAGAAACAAAGTGGGACAGCAATACAGCATCCATTGAAAAACAAAAAACTTCGTTACTTTGAATAATCTTCATATTTTTTGTAAGTAAATCATCAATTCGTTCTGTCTCATGTAAATATACGTTTTCCACCGGACAATTGAACCCCACTTTCTACGTAAAGAAAGACCCAGACAAATCCGGGTCTCAAAAATCTTACTTATTCAAAAAGGAAAGACAAAACAAACAGTCCCCTTCAGTGCGGACACTTCCATAATGGACATTGCAAATATGGAAACCTTCCTGGTATAAACGGGCTAAATTATCATACCCTTCTCCAACAGGGTGCTGCTTTTTATCTTGCTTTTTCTGAGCTTCCTTAGAATCCCCTGTTTTTTGAAGACGAGCCCTTAAATGCTGATTTTCAAGCAATAAATTTTTATTTTCTTCCAAAAGTTCAACCACTGCATCCTTGAGATGATTGATCTCCCGGTACAGCTTTTCAACCTGTTCCTCTGTGCCCGTAACCTGTTGAAACAATCGCTGTTTATCTAAAGCCACTTTTTTGCACCCCTACTCATCAGCTTTCTCTACACTACTGATATCTTCAAGTGGAAATTCAACAACTTTATCTGTTTCGTACAAACGCACTTTCACGGATCGATCAGAATTTTTGCACTCGGTTACCTTCCCGAAACCCATTGAAGTGATCACTTCTTCCCCAATAATAGGCAAGACAAGTTTCACACTTTCATAATTATCACTTTCATATTTCAAACAACACATTAAACGACCGCATAAGCCAGAAATTTTCGATGGATTAAGAGATAGGTTTTGATCTTTTGCCATCTTAATCGAAACTGGCTCGAAATCACCGAGAAAAGATGAGCAACAAAGGATGCGTCCGCAAGGGCCAATTCCCCCTAACATTTTTGCCTCATCACGAACACCAATTTGCCGTAGTTCAATTCTTGTCCTGAAAATGGCTGCCAAATCCTTTACCAGTTCCCTGAAATCAATCCGGCCATCTGCGGTAAAATAGAATATGATTTTATTCCGGTCGAAGGTGTATTCCACATCAACCAGTTTCATTTCCAGGCCATGTTCTGCAATCTTCTCCTGACAAATTTGGAAAGCTTCACTGGCCATTTTTTTATTTTCTTGCACCTGCAAGCTATCATTCTCATCAGCAATGCGAATAACTTTCTTTAAGGGAAGAACAACATCGCTTTCTTCAACTTGCTTACGGCCAATCACAACTTGTCCAAATTCTATTCCACGAGCTGTTTCTACGATTGCATTATTCATTTTTTCAACAGGCAGTTCACCTGGATCAAAGTAATATATCTTTCCCGCTTTTTTAAAGCGGACACCGACAACATCAAACAATTACGATCCCTCCTGCAGACGGAGTACCAAATCCTCCAGACACAACTGTACATTCGTGTTGCCAGAGAGGCGCTTTTGGGTCTCCATAATCTTTTCCATTCCGTCTACAAGCCTACGCTGTCCCCAGCGTTTTGCCTGTTTCTGAATGGTCTCCATCTGATCCATATTAGAAATTTGTGATTCTTGACCAAGAAGGTAAAACAACAAATCACGTAACCATAATAAAAGGAGATCAAGAAACAGGTTTAATTCTTCATTAAATGAATCCCTTTTAAGAATTCTATCATGCAACGTGATTAAACTGTAGGTTCCACGTTCCACAATGTCCTCACTCAATTGTATCACCAGCCCTCTTACCTGCGCAAACGATTCCGTTTGACAATAGGCTTCAGCCTCTTCAATTCCTGCAGAAACAATTGCTGCAACTCGTGCAAGACCAGGGCGAATCCCCATTTGCACTAATTGGTCAGTGATGTGCTTTGGACTCAATGGTGAAAAGTGTAAAATCTGACACCGGGATAGAATGGTAGGCAATATGCTATTGATTTGTTCTGTTAATAGAATAGCCATAGCCCCCGGAGGCGGCTCTTCTAGAAATTTCAACAATCGATTTGCCGCTTCTGTTGTCATCTTATCCCCTTGATTCATAATGTAAACTTTATGAAAAGATTCCATCCCACGATATGAAAACTCTTTTTGTAAATCCCGAACCTGGCTGATTTTTATACGAGTGCCCTCAGGTTCTATGAAATGGACATCGGGATGATTACCAGATGCAATACGGCGGCAATTCTCACACTGGTCACAACTGTCGCCTTCCTTTTCCCGGCAGAAAATCCCCTTAGCCAATTGCAGAGCCATTTTTCGTTTCCCTGACCCTTTAGGGCCTGCAAACAAATAGGCATGGGCAATGCGGTCATTTTTTAGACTTTGCTGGAGCATATGGCTTAATTGCTTTTGCTCAACGCAATCCTCCCACATCCTTCATTCACCCTTTCATTGTTTGCTTTATATACGCCATGAAATCTTTACGGATTTCTTCTTGGATTTCTTCTCTGCTTCCCCCTGCATCCACCTGTCTGATTCGGTGGGGGCTACCATTTGCAATTTCATTAAATCCATGCCAAACCCGAGAATGATAGGAAACAGGTTTCATTTCTATGCGATCGGGCCCCTCTTCCCCGGCAAAACGAGTCTGCAACCTTGACCCACTTTCTTCCAGGGACAACATTAACATATAGGTGCGATCAGGTTTTACTCCGCCAGTAGCATACTCATTAATCCCCACAATATCTTCTAGCGTCTTCTCATGGCCATAGCCTTGATAGGCCAGGCTGGCATCGACAAAGCGGTCACATAATACAATTTTCCCCGAGGCAACAGCAGGAAGAATGACCTCTTGTACATGTTGCGCTCTCGATGCAGCATAAAGCAAAACCTCTGTACGGTCTGTCATTTCCCGGTTTTCCGGGTCTAAAAGTAAACCCCGAATTTTATCCCCAATCCTTGTTCCTCCTGGTTCCCTGGTTAGAACAACAGAATAACCTTCTTTAACTAAATAGTCATATAATAAGCGGATTTGGGTTGTTTTCCCCGATCCATCTATCCCTTCAAAGGTGATAAATAATCCTCTCAACTTTGTTTCCTCCTGTATCGTCACTCAGTAGAATCAAGCACAATGCGAATGGTAGAGAGAGAATCATCCCCTACACCTTGAAACACAATCCCTCTTTCTTTCATAAAAAGGAGACGTTCAATATGTTCTTCCATGATGATTTCTCCCGGTACCATAAAAGGAACCCCGGGAGGATAGGGAATAATCATTTCCCCACAAATCCCGCCTGCACATTCCCTTATGGGTACCTGTTTACTACGAGAATCTAGCGCTTCTCTTAAGGATAACACAGGTTGTACCCATTGCTGTGGCATAGGTACCCATTCCTGCTGTTTTTTATTGTCCATAGAGCTTAATTCCTGGTCTAATTTTAGTAAAACCTTCATTAAATGATTTAGTTCATCCTCCTGAATCCCTGGCGATAAGGCGCAAACAACCTGGCGGGTATCCGCCATCTCCGCCACACAACCATGGCTTTCCAGATAATCAAGAAGTTCATAACCTGTCAATTGGCCGTTTGTTGTTGAAATCACCCATTTAAAGGAGTCTTGCACAAACTCTGCACTCCCCGGCAAAGTAAAAATCATGCAGTTTTCCAACCTGCTTTGCAATATCTCTTTTTTATGTTGCAACAACTGGATTCCCTGGGATAGTTGATTTCTTCCCTTTTTATACAAATGGCGCCTGGCTAAATCTAAAGAAGCCATTAATGGATAGGAAGGACTACTAGATTGCAAAATAGATAAATAAAACCCAATTTTTTCACAATTAATACGTTTTCCCTTCCCATGAAGCATAGAGGACATGGTCATAGATGAGAGCATTTTATGGGTTGATTGAACAACCAGGTCTGCACCACACTGTAGAGCAGATGGAGGAAGACCTGGCACTTGTCCGAAATGGGCCCCGTGTGCCTCATCCACAATGAGGAGAATCCCTCTTTCCCCGGTCATTTTGGCCATTTCCCCAAGATCCATGCCGATTCCATAATAATTAGGACTTGTAATCCATACCGCCTTCACATCAGGAAAACGAATTAAGCCTTCCTGAAGGACTTTTGGAGATATGCCTAAAGGAATCCCTGATTCCCCATGGATTTCAGGGACCATGTACACTGGTTTAGCCCCTGCTAACATCAACCCATGAAAAATGGATTTATGGGAATTCCGTTGCACCAAAATCTGATCCCCTGGTTTTACAACAGACAAAGCCACGGCTAAATTTCCTGCCGTAGACCCTCCAACTAAAAAAAAAGACCAATCAGCGCCAAAGGCCTCCGCCGCCAGCAATTGAGCTTCCTTAATCGCCCCTGTTGGATGATGAAGATCGTCTAATCCATTCACTTCGGTCCCATCTATAGAAAGAAGAGGAGAAAATCGTGCTTGCCCCTCTTCATCGAAATCCTTACCGTCTTTATGTCCCGGTACGTGGAAAGAAATCTTTCCTTCTTTTTCATAGGCTAAAAGAGCTTCATATAAGGGAGCTTTGCTCTGATCCACTCCCAGCACTTCCTTTCTACTATCCAAAATTCCCTTCTTAAGAATATACTTGCCCATCAAATAAAGAAACCCCCAAAAAGGGGGGAATCAAGCATTTTGTTTTAACCATATTTTTTTAAGTTTCTGGATAAAGAACCTGTATTTATCATCATCTACGCAAGTACGGACCATTTCTCTTTCACAGGTGTGGCAAACAAAAGAATCATAAATGAACAAGCCCTTCTCGTCTTCCTTCCCGCATATAATACACCTACGGTCTTCCATCTCCGTCAACCACCTTGTCTTCTTTTTTATTCCTATTCTTCCCCATTTAAAAGATATTTATACCTAAACAAGGACAAGTATTTGTATCCAACAGCCGCTAATTCTTCAGGTTCATATAGGTTTACACAATCAATAATATGTGGCTGGCGAAAAAGATGCCTATACTTTTTCCACCTTTTAACCTTCATTTGTTTTAATCGTTCATCCTTATTTAAAATAATGACTAAATCCATTCCTGAGGTAGAGAAATCTGCACCATTATTCCAATAAACAATCCGTTCCCCACCCATTTCCTTTATGAGTTGGTATAGAAGGGGGGAGCCCCATTTCTTGTCCAAAAGTTGGGGAAGGGCAGCTACCTGTCCAATACGGGAATCTAACCCTAGCCCTCGTAAGATATTGACTCCGTCACAGTGAAAAGCTAGACAGTATTGATTTAATTCTTCCAGCAATTGGCCGTTGATGGCCTCCCGGTGATGATACAAATAATGCAAAATAAAAGCCTCTGTCTTTTCTAATAACAGGAATGGAATGGAAAAGTCACGAATAGCTTTACGAAAATTGCCCAACCTCTTTTGCTGGTCTAACCCAAGAACCATCCCTTCCATTTGTCCATTATTATCAATCAAAACAAAGGGATAAATGGATTTATGCAAAAAGAAATGAATTGAAGATGGAATTATTGGTGTTAATAACAGAATAGGGGTTTCCCCATCCTCCTTGTTCCATAAAGAAAGTTCTTCCTCATTTCCAGAAAAAAGGATGAATTCGGGTTTTGGCAAGGATGAATCTTTTTCCTTGAGGAAAAAAACTTGATAACCATTTTTTAAAAGGACATTTTTGAGTAAATATAAGGGCCCCTCACATTGAAACTTACCGATGACCCAACAGTTTTTCACATGTATTCACCATCTTTTTACCCTTTATCAGGCATTTTAGTTTATAATTCTTCATGAAGGAGGGGGCTTTAATGGGATTTAGAAAAGCTATCATTTTTCTGATTTTCTCAACGATCTTTTTATCAGCCTGTACAGAAACCAAACCAGTTGATACACAGGTTAAAACTCCATCTGTGCAATCTTCTACCCAAACCGAACCCTTACTCCCCCCAAAAGAAAAACAAGAAAAAATCGGGGATTATCAAAAGTTAAAGGTTCCTGTTTTTATGTACCATTCCATTTCTAACAAGCCAGGAAACAATCTATGTGTTCCACCTGAACGCTTTGAACAACAACTGAAAGAAATAGTCGCTTTAGGGTTTGAACCCATTACGGCCACTGAATATTATCAGGCAATGGTCTACAATACACCCCTGCCGAAAAACCCAATTCTACTTACTTTTGACGATGGGTATGTTGATAATTACACCCAGCTTTTTCCGATCCTAAAAAAATACAATGTAAAAGGAATCATCTTTCCCATCACTGGATTAATCAATGAAAACCCTAACTTTTTATCCACTTCACAAATGAAGGAAATGGATGAAAGTAGGTTGGTGGAATTTGGTTCCCATACAAAAAATCATGTGTATCTTGCACAAAAGGATCTTAAGAAAGTGAATGATGAACTTGTTGAATCCAAAAGATTCTTAGAGGAAAGCCTGGGAAAACCCATTCGTACCTTTTGCTACCCTTATGGAGACTATTCCCCTGCAGTCGTTAAAGAAGTGAAAAAAGTGGGTTATTTGCTTTCTTTTACTATTGAAGAAGGTGGAGCCACCTTTTTAAACCAGCAATACTCCCTGGATCGCTATTATATAACCCCTCATACTTCCCTTTCTTTCTTAAAGGAATATATTTCATGACATGAAAAGCCTTCTTGCGATAGAAATTAATTCTACACCAATGTGCAAGGAGGCTTTCCCTTTGAAACGAGTAAAAATTTTAACTTTCATGGTTATTATTTCATGTATATTTATCATTTATTACCCTGGCCTTTCATCCCCATCCTCCACCCTTTTGCAAGATGACTTGACTACCGTTGATTCCACAATGGAGGATATCAGGAGCCTTATCCGCAACTATAATGTGAAGTTAAGCATACCCGTCTTTATGTATCATTCCATTTCCCCCACTGGGAGTAATGACCTTGTTGTATCGCCTAAACAATTCGAAAAACAATTGCAGACGTTAATTAATGGGGGGTTTACGCCCATCACCGCAGCCGAGTTGACCACAGCTTACGAAAAAGGAACTCAACTTCCCGATCATCCCTTTATCATTACTTTTGATGATGGGTACGTGGACAATTACTCCAACGCTTTTCCTATTTTGAAAAAATACAAGGCTAAAGCAACCATCTTCGTCATTACAAGAACCATTAATAATGGCTCTTATTTATCATGGAATCAACTAAAGGAAATGGAGAATAGCGGTTTAGTTGATGTTCAATCCCATACTGTAAACCATATCAATTTATCGACTTTAACACCTAAACAAATCAAGAGGGAATTAAATCATTCTCGTACCATATTAGAAAACAATTTGAATAAACCCATCGAAGCTTTTTGTTATCCTGCAGGGAATTATAATAAAAAAGTCTTAACCTATATGAAAGAAGCCGGATATAAAATGGCCTTTACCACAAAACCAGGTTTAGCAAATTATACAAAACAAGGGCCCTATGAATTGCACCGTATTCGGGTATTCCCTCATCAATCTTTTACCCCTATATTAAAAAAATATAAATAGTATTCGTGATTTTTCCTTGTTAGCAAAGTGGAGGAATTTATATGCATTCCTTACTTTTTTTTCACCCCCTTTTCAAACATTCCTCACATTAAATTGATAAAACTAAAGAATAATTTAGTTTTTCGGAAGAAGAGGGGGAAAAAATAAATGGGGAAAAAAATTATAATTCTTGATGCAACATTAAGGGAAGGAGAACAACAACGGGGTGTACGCTTCTCCGCCCAAGAGAAAATAGTTATTTTAAAACAATTAGAAGAATACGGTGTAGACTTCATTGAAGTGGGCCATCCAGGCATTTCTTCTGAAGATGAACACATTTGCCGAATGGTCGCACAGGAAGCCAAAAAAACGCAGATTCTTATGCATTCACGAGCTGATGTAGAGGAAGTACATGCAGCAAAAAGGGCGGGGGCCCATTGGGTTGGCATATGGGCTTCTACCAATCAATATGCCATGGAAACTAAATTTACTGGCCATAATGAAGATTACGTTTTAAATAAAATAGAAACCTCCATTCAAGAAGCGAAGAAACTTGGAATGAATGTGCGTTTTACAATCGAAGATGCTTCAAGAACCCCTATGGATCGCATTATCACTACTGCACAACTGGCATTAAAAGCAGGAGCTGACAGAATTAGTTTAGCAGACACGACAGGAACCCTTGAACCGAAAACTTGCCATAAGTTAGTTAAAGAAGTGATTGAAAAACTAAATTGTGAAATTGAAGTCCATCTGCATAATGATTTAGGTCTGGCATTAGCCAATAGTCTGGCTGCAATTGATGGGGGTGCGACCGTTGTGGATACCTCCATTTTAGGCATTGGCGAAAGAGCGGGTATTACTGATCTTATTCAACTTTCTGTTTTACTTCATCGCTTACAAAATGACCAACGCTTCTCTTTAGAAAGTATTCCCAAATTGGTTCAATCAATCCATCAATCTACTGGATTCCAGCCCGATGATTTGCGCCCAATCATTGGAAAAAATGCCTTTACCCATACCTGTGCCTATCATGTTAAAGCAGTGCAAAAAAATCCTGAAGCCTATGAAGCCTTTCCCCCAAAATTGGTGGGCAGAAGCCGGGTCATTGAAAATCGCCCTCCACTTCCAGAGACAGACCGTTTACCCTTTCAATTGAATATTGGGAGACCCTTTCCTAAAGGGGCTTCTGAATTGTTGTATCATCGGGATGGTCCTGGAATCCGCTGGGTACAGTTAGACGCACGAGTGGACCCTAGAGCCACGTTCTATGTTATTCAACGTTTTATTGGGTTACATGGGATCCCCTTTACTCCGGAAAACCATGTGGATACCCATGCCCATCACTGTGACAGTGCATTTATTTTTTGGGGGGACCAGCCAGATGGCTCCGGTTTAATATGCCAGGTACGCCTTGGTGATGAAGAAAAAATTATCGAAAGCCCTGCTTCTCTTTTTATTCCAGCAGGAATTGACCACTCCTATCATTATGTTTCCGGGAAAGGAACCTATACGAATATCGTACTGGCACCGGAATATAATAAAAGCCTGCTTCCAGACATGACTCCTGAAAAAAGTGTGATTCCTTCGTAGAGAAAAATTGGCCAACATGGTTATCCCCCAATAGAAAGGGGTAAAACTATTGAAGGCCAATTCTAAAACGAAGGAGGAAAGGGCATTGTCCTATCAATGTTATTATTGCGATCATGAAGCAGAAAAAGTGCGCTTTGTCACTTTTTACACAACAGACAGTGAACATGACGAACCCCTTTGTGACACGTGTTACGGAGAATGGTTAGAATCATTAAAAGGATAAAAAATGCCAATAACTAACCCCACAGTTTTCTATGACTGTGGGGGTTTACATTGTCATATAAGAAAGTATGGCGGTAGCCAAGTTTTTTTAAAAAGCGGACTTATTGTTTCCCAGGTGGATTGTCTTTTTCTAACTGCTCTTGTGCCATTTTTATCATTTCCCGAACCATGCTCCCCCCCATTTTCCCACCAATTTTCCCTGCTTCTGCGGATTTTAGATTGCCATTATCCCCTTCTTTTAATGGGATTCCCATTTCTTCGGCCACTTCATATTTCACCTTGTTTGCCGGAAGATGGGCAACATTAATCCCTTCCCTAGCCATGACCTTCTTCTTCAATTGATCAAGGGCCTCACCTGCTTCAGGTACAAGGGGCCTTCTTCGTCTAGCCATTCCGTTCACCCCCCCCGAATACTTTTCATTAAGTTTTCTCTATTTAAGGGGGAATTATAAATTTCCATTAGTAACCAGGGGCAGGTTGATTAAATCCTTTAATTTGATGCTTATGCCCATCGTCCACCGTGGTGTAAACATCATAATAATGAACATGGCCACCACCCTGGCCCTGAATGGCCGGAGAAGTAACAAAAAGGTATTGGTGAACATGACCGTCATCTACTGAAGTATAATTCACTGAACCATGGTTATGATTCGGGATAAAACCGGGATACGCCTCATTTTTTCCGATATCAGGCATAAGAACAGCTCCTCTCACATCGTTATCTTAACTATATGAAAAGAGCATCATTTGTGTTTTTGGACAAATAAAAAAGCGTACGCACTTTTAAATCAAACCGTGCCTGTGTTTCGCCGCCGAAGATGTAAGTATGACGCTTAAACCTCCCTACGGGCGCGCCTTCTAAACATCTGGGTAAAAAATAGAGGATGCGCCGAACAGAAAGCTAACGCTTGTTACGCTCTGTCCCGGCTCACACAAAGGCAACTTTTTTGATTCAAAAGTGCTATCAGATTTAAAAAGGGGTACCGTCGGTACCCCCTAAACTTAAAAATTCCTAAAGAAAACTTGGCTTCGCCAAGCCTTTTAAGGCGCAGGAGAAGCCTTAGTTGCACTTACACGTAAAAGAAAGTTTTATACTTTCTTTTACGGTAAATAAAAAAACCCTTGAATCCCAAGGGTTTTGAATGACTATATGATGGTGGAGCCAATCGGGATCGAACCGACGACCTCTACAATGCCATTGTAGCGCTCTCCCAACTGAGCTATAGCCCCGCAGTTTTATTAAAATCTGCATTTATTTTATCATATTAAAAGTTCGCATTTCAACATTATTCCTTGAAAACTGAGCAGTGAAAAAAACTAGAGCGTCCTGAATCTCCATAGAAAGGAGGTGATCCATCCGCACCTTCCGGT
>CALNBV010000063.1 GCA_937874515.1 uncultured Paenibacillaceae bacterium
AATTTTTATAGTATAAGGGCAACTAAAGCTTCTCCTGCGACTTAAAGGCTTGGCGAAGCCAAGTTTTCTTTAGTGGAATAATTTGATTCGGGTAATTCTTTTGCATGAAACAAAGAATAGAGGGGATTATCATTCATTTCACGGAGGTTTTTGATGAAAAAAATCCCTTCCTTAGCCCTGGTTTTAGCTATGGTTTTTCCGGGGTTATCTTACGCCCAATTAGAAAAGACTTTTCCGGATTTAGATAAACCCGGTGTGTATGCTAAAGATGAAATAAACACCCTTTATGATGAAGGAATACTTACGGGTTACAAGGATAGAACCTTTAAACCATTGAATAAAATTACCCGACAGGAATTTGCGAAAATTATTGCCCCAATTTTTCTTGATATTAATATGGAAGACGCAACAAAATATTGTAATGAAAAATTTGATGATGTGGATCCCTGGGCTAAACCTTTTGTTGGGGGTTTAGCTCAAGTAGGCATTGTAAAAGGTGTAGGAAATAGGCGGTTCGATGCCCATGACAATCTAAACCGTGAGCAAATGATTGCTTTGTTAACTCGAGCAATGGGTATGGAAGAACGGGCTTCAGCAATCTCCGGTTCTATACAAGATGATTTTTCTGACATTAATACATGTAGTGCTTATGCTAGAGAGGATATCCGATTTGCGAAGGCCATTCAGTTAATATACGGAAATGGGCGAAAGTTTTTTCCAAAAGAGACGGCCCAGCGTCAAGCTGTTGCGAGACTTGTGTTTGAACTGTATCATAATGGTGCATTTTATATTCCTAATATCATTAATTTAGAATTAAGTAATGTCACGAAAGTAGAACCATTGGAAGATAAGACCGTAACCTATCGGGTCTCCTTTACTAATGCCAATTTACAGACGAATCCTATTACCTTTTCTGAATCTGAAGTAACCAGTGGATATTATCTGGTGTTTGAGGATTATCAAACTAATTTAGTGATGAGAGCAACGGATTGGAACAAATTAATACCTGATGAAAAGAATGTTTTCCTCATTGATTGTCTGATCACCTGGTCTTTGGAAGGTTTCCCTTATCAATTAACGGGAATCGAAAATCCTGAGGGAGCTTTACTTACAGGTATAAACAATTTCTTTACTGCCAATCCGGATAAGGTTCTAACAGAAGCAGAATTGCTTAAAATCGCAGGGTCCAGTAACGTCCTCAATATTCCAGGGTAATCATGCTTTCCTAAACAAATGAAAAACCGATGAATCCTAAAAAAAAGGAAATTCATCGGTTTTCTTTAATTGTTTGATTCATAGCCTCTCTTTTGTATACCAGCTGATTTTATGTTTAATCCGTATGGCTGCCAGGGCCAAATCGAAATCTCTCCGATTTAGGTTTGTAAGGTCATTGACGAAAAGGGCATTTTCCCCGGTATAAAACTCAATGGCTAATTTAAGCAAAACCCCTGGATCTTTAATTTCTTTATCATCAAATTTTCCCCCAGGCAAATCCATATGTGGCAAAAGGACATTTTCTACTTCTTTATTCCCTGCCATGAGAAAAATCAGGGGAAGCCAGTTATGGTCCATTTGCAGGTCTGCATTTAACTGTTGCCGCAATTCCAAAAATCTCTTCTGGTGTTCAAAGTTAATAAATAGCTCGTGATTCATCTCTCTTCGTCCTCCGTCGTCTCAAACTTACCAATAAAATAGTACTCTTTTTCTTCCCTTTCGCCAAGTCTTCTCCTCATGCACCCAAATCGAAATTTTTGTGTAAACTACTACTACCATTAACTTCCCCTAAGGTAGGTGAAGCCATGAAATATAAATCTGTCTTTGATATTATTGGTCCGATGATGATGGGCCCATCCAGTTCCCATACTGCTGGGGCTGCCCGCATTGGCCGACTGGCCCGTCGCCTGTTTAATGATAAACCCGATGAGGTCACGATAACCCTGTATGAATCCTTCGCCCAAACGTACCGGGGCCATTGCACAGACCTTGCCCTAATTGGCGGCCTTCTTGACCTGGATACTTATGACTCACGCATCCAGGATGCCTATACCCTTGCTGGGCAGCAAGGAATGCACATTACTTTATCTCCCAGTGAAGAATCTGCTGAACATCCTAATACAGTACGCTTACAATTAAGAAAGAAACAAAAGGATGGATCTCCTCCCTGGGAATTGGAAGTCTTGGGGATTTCTTTAGGAGGAGGAAAGATTGAATTGATTCAATTAAATGAATTCCCAATTCGTTTAACCGGTGACTTTCCTGCTTTGCTTATTTTTCATGAAGACCGTTTTGGGGTCATCGCAACTGTAACGGGTCTATTAAAGAAAAGCCACATCAATATTGGCTATATGGAAATGTCCCGCAAAGGGAAGGGAAGTCAGGCATTAATGATTCTGGAAATGGACCAATCCCTTTCTCCTAAAGTCCTTGGCCGAATTAGAGGGATTCCCCATGTCCATCAGGTATGCGTTTTCCAGGGGGGCTTATGAGCCCAGGTAAGTATACTTCTTAAAGAAGAGGAGCTATCGCTTATGTCTTTTCAAAGCGTAAAGGAATTAATTGAAATTACCAAATCGGCAGGGATTCCTTTGTATGAAGTGATGATTCAACGGGAAATGGAGCATTCCGGAAAAGGTAGGGAAGAAATCCTTGGCCAAATGGCTAGCTATTTAGAGGTGATGGAGGAAGCAGTAAAAAAAGGGTTGGAAGGAAAGGGAAACTCTCGCAGCGGCCTCTCTGGCGGGGATGCAAAAAAGGTGCAGGATTATGTGGAAAAAGGAAAAACCCTGTCAGGAGACGAAATATTAGAAGCAGTGAGTAAAGCCATGGCCACCAATGAAGTGAATGCCTGTATGGGCATTATTGTGGCCACACCTACAGCAGGTTCCTGTGGCGTGATTCCAGGGGCTTTGTTTTCTGTACGGGAACGATGGCAATTATCAAGGGACAAGATGGTTCACTTTTTGTTTACGGCAGGGGCCTTTGGCCAGGTGATTGCTAACAGGGCGTTTATTTCCGGTGCAGCTGGGGGATGCCAGGCAGAGGTGGGTTCTGCCGCCGCTATGGCAGCGGCAGCTCTCGTGGAAATGGCAGGAGGAAGCCCGGAACAGTCTGCAGAAGGTGCAGCCATTACATTGAAGAATATGTTGGGCCTGGTTTGTGATCCGGTGGCAGGATTAGTGGAAGTTCCCTGTGTGAAGCGGAACGCCATGGGGGTTTCCCTGGCCCTGGTGTCAGCGGATTTGGCTTTAGCCGGGGTGAAAAGCAGAATACCATGTGATGAAGTCATTGACACGATGTATCGGATTGGCAGAACCATGCCATCTACTTTAAAAGAAACTGCGTTAGGAGGTTTAGCGGTCACCCCTACAGCGAAAAAATGGGCGGAGCAAATAAAAGGGGATGGACCGGGATAAATCATGAGTCATCTATTATTAGCACCAGTTACAAAAATTAAAGGAATCGGGGAAGAAAAAGCCCTGGAACTAAAAAACTTAAAAATTGAAACCTTACAGGACTTAATTGAGCATTTTCCATACCGTTATGAAGATTACCAGATTCGGGATTTGTCCGAAGTGCAAGATGGGGAAAAGGTGACGGTGGCCGGAGTGATTTATGGGGAGCCTGTGGTTCGTTTTTATGGCCGGCAAAAATCTCGCATTACCGTAAAGGTGGTGGTAGACCAGGTGGTGGTCACCGCTGTCTGGTTTAATCAACATTTTCTGAAAAACCAGCTGGCCCCCGGCAAGGAAATTCGCATTACGGGTAAGTTTGAGCGGAGCCGTTTGCAGATTACCGTCAACTCCCATAGTTTTAAAACGAGCCAGGCACCTGTGGGAGAGGAAACGATCCAGCC
>CALNBV010000064.1 GCA_937874515.1 uncultured Paenibacillaceae bacterium
AAGAAAATGGGGGAACGTTCCATGTACTTATTAAAAAAATTAAAAGAATGGGTCTTAGACCGTCCCCGTTTACCGGGAAAAACCATAAAAGGCCGTTATCAAATTGTGGAGTACCTTGGTATGGGCAGCTTTGGAATGACCTATTTAATTCTAGATCAAGAAACAAAGAAAAAGATAGTCCTGAAACAGGTAAAGCCCAGCCGCATGGGTACTCCCTTTGGGAAACCGTCCTATGACTATGAAGTTGCAATCATGCAAAAGATTAATCACCCACACATGCCTGTACTATTCGATGCATTCACGGAAAGAAAGAAGCTATACCTTGTTATGAGTTACATGCAAGGGATTACCTTAGAAGATGTAATTTTCACGGAAAACAAAACCTTCACGGAAAAAGAAGCATTTCAGGTTATAGCCCAGTTAATTCCCCTGATTAAGTATTTACATCAGAAAAAAATAATACATCGGGATATTCGCCTCCCAAATGTATTAGAATATCAAGGGAAGTATTATCTTATTGATTTCGGCTTAGCCCGTTTCTTAGGGTCTCCCCTCCCCCGGGAAGGAGAAGTTCCCTTATCGGAAGGAAGACAAATTCGCAGAGAGATTCATGTACATAGTGATTTGTATGCTTTAGGCCATCTTTTGCTTTTCTTACTATATACAACTTATAATGATACAGAAGATAAGGAAGAGAAAAGCTGGGAAGAAGAACTTACATTAAGTAATAAGGGAAAAGGAATCATTCGACGCCTCCTTCAATTAGATCATCCTTATGATGATGTAGAACAAGCACGCCTGGCTATAGAAGATTACCTAAATACACCCATTTAGCAGGATTTTCACGTTCAATAACGAATATATATACTACGTGGTATGACCACTTGTGAAAGAGACTAACTTGCACCCTGGAGGTGATTGCCTGAGAAAAGGCACCGACATGAAGGATAAATTTGTTTATTTGTTTGATGAAGGAAACGCGGAGATGCACCAATTATTAGGGAGAAAAGGAGCAAATTTGGCAGAGATGGTCAGTATGAACCTGCCTGTTCCTTCTGGTTTCATCATCACAACAGATGCTTGCAGACATTACTATGAAGAAGGAAAATATATTGACCCTCTTATTGAAAAACAAATAGAAGATGCTCTTGCAGATCTTGAATATAGAACGGGGAAAACCTTCAACGGAGAAGAAAATCCCCTTTTGGTTTCTGTCCGTTCAGGGTCATCAATCTCAATGCCTGGAATGATGGATACTGTTTTAAACCTTGGATTAAATGATAAGACAGTTCTTCATTTAGCCTCTAAAACAAATAACTCTATTTTCGCTTACGATTCTTATCGCAGATTTATTCAGATGTTTGGAGATATTGTTCTGGGTGTAGATGGAGACCTTTTTGAAGATGAATTAGAGCAAATGAAACAATTGGCACACGTGGCTAAAGATAGTGAGTTGCAAGAAAATCACCTCCTATCTTTAATCCAAAAGTATAAAAAAATTATAGAAGAAGAAACGGGAAATGCCTTTCCCCAGGACCCCAAAGAACAATTAATGATGGCCATTGGTGCTGTATTTAGCTCCTGGTATAATCAACGGGCTATCCCGGAGAATTCACAAAATACCTGATAACTTAGGTACTGCCGTAACTGTACAACAAATGGTATTCGGAAATTTAGGACCTTCTTCAGGTACAGGGATTGCATTTTCCCGTAGCCCTTCTACAGGTGAAAAACGTCTCTATGGTGAATTCATGTTTCAAGCACAAGGGGAAGATATTGTAGCAGGCATACGAACGCCAGACCCACTTTACACCTTAAAGGATAAAAAACCTGGGCTTCTTGAAGACTTACAAAGAAATGCGACCATATTAGAAAACCATTATAAAGATGTACAAGATATCGAATTTACCGTTGAGGAAGGAAACCTTTACCTCTTACAAACCCGAGCAGCAAAAAGGACAGCCCAAGCAGGAATAAAAATTGCCGTCGAATTAGCAGAGGAAGGGATTATTTCTAAGGAGGAAGCCCTGCTTCGCATTGAGCCCTCCTATATTCGCCCTCTATTAAAACATACCATTGATCCCAATGGTTGTGTCGATGTCATCGCCAATGGCCTGGGAGCCAGCTCTGGTGCGGCTACAGGGATTATTGTTTTTGACCCTGAAGAAGCCGAGCGGCATCATCGTACGGGGCAACCTGCCATTCTTGTCCGTTCAGAGACCACTCCAGAAGATATTCATGGGATGGTGGCCAGTGATGGGATTTTAACCACTCGCGGAGGAGTAACCTCCCACGCAGCCGTTGTTGCCAGAGATTTAGGGAAACCCTGCGTTGTAGGTTGTGAATCCATTAAAATTAATTACGGGCAAAAGCAACTCCATGTGAATGATTTAACCCTTATTGAAGGAGATACCATTACCATCTGCGGTTCATCAGGGAGAGTCATTCGAGGAGAAATCCCTTTAGTTGCCCCTGTATTTTCCAGGGAATTCTTAACTCTTCTCCACTGGGCTGATGAATTTAAGACCATGGGCGTTTATTGCAGTGTAAACTCACCTAAAGAAGCCCGCATTTCTCGCAGTATGGGTGCAGAGGGTGTTGGCCTTTGCCGTACAGAACAAATGTTTATGGAACCCCATCGCATGCCTTATGTGACGAAAATGATTCTTGCCCGTAACATTTGGGAAAGAAAACAGGCTTTGTCAAACTTAATTCCTATGCAAAAAGAAGATTTCCTTGGGATATTCCGCTCTATGGAAGGAAAGAAAGTAAACGTCCGTCTTCTTGACCCCCCTCTTCACGAATTTCTTCCCAGCCAGGAAGCACTGGCATTGGAAATTGAACGGGCAAGGGTTGCCATGAATGTCAAGGAAATGGAAGAAAAAGAAAAGCTCTTAAAACGGATTAAAATCCTTCATGAATCCAATCCAGCCTTTGGACATCGGGGATGCCGAATGGGTATTACTTATCCGGAGATCTATGAAATACAGGCAAGAATCATCGCTTATGCAGCCTTAGAGCTAAAGAAAGAAAAGGTGTACGTGTATCCACAAATTATCGTACCACTTTTAAGCCATTCCAATGAAATGAAAGAAGTACGAGAAACAGTCACAAAAGCATTAGAAGAAGTATTTGCGGCGATGGGAGACCGCATCGAGATTCCCATTGGTGCCTTTTTAGAAATTCCACGGGCTTGTATTACTGCCCACAAGATAGCCAATTATGCTGACTTTTTTATTTTTGGTACCAATGACTTAACTTCATCTGCTTTTGCTTTTAGCCGGGATGATGCAGAAGGAAAATACCTTGCTTATTATCTTGATCATAAAGTCCTTCCCGAAAATCCCTTTGTGGTCTTAGATCAAGAAGGTGTGGGTGAACTTATTTCCATTGGCATCAATAAAGGGAAAAAGGTGAAACCTGGCTTAAGTATTGGAATTTGCGGAGAACATACCAGTGATCCTTCTTCAGTGGAATTTATGCAAGAAAACCATATGGAGTTCATCTCTTGTCTCCCCCATCTAGTACCTGCAGGTAAAATTGCTGCCGCACAGGCTGCAATTAAAGCAAAAATGTTACAAAACAAAAAGGACACCGACTAACTAGGTGCCCTTTTTGTTTTGCTATTTAATGACCTACTCCTCAATAGAAGATGGTTTTAATTCATATCCTTCCTGAAATAATTCCCCATAATGGATTTCAGGAAACTCCATATCTGTGTGGGTGTAATATCGGGTATCAATAATAATATACCCTTCATCTGAAAACCCCATTATTTCTAGATGATGTTTTGCTTTTACTAACCGTTCCTGAATATCTTTCCAGGATTCAAATTGCCAGCAGATGGATAACCGATCATTAAATAGACTAAAGTGGATGCCATTTTCGACCAGGAAAGGAATGACCTTCGTATGCATGACTTCCCCATTCCAAATAATAACATCCCCATTTTTCAATAAGATCCCACGGGCATATTTTTCATCCAGAAAAATTTTCTTCAGATCCCTCCGCGTAGGGTTAGTACAAATAAACAAATCATCCAGATTGCTCATCGTTATGCCTCCATTCCTGCGCAAGGTTTCCTCTAGTTCTCCCCTTCAAGCCAATTATAAAATGGAAAGTCCCCTGGCAAAGCCTCATTCTCTTTGGCAGTCCTTTGTTTCGTTTGATACACCGGTGAAGAAGGGCGCTCCCCTCTCTGCTGATGCTTACGAAACTTCAAACTATATTCTCTGGCTTGTTCGGGAGTTTTAATATGGTTTCTGCTCCATTCATACAGAATTCGGTCTACATATCGGAAAAACAATTTACCCGATATGACAGCTTCCCTTAGCGCTGCTAAAATAAGAGATTCACTATACCCATCCTGTTCCACCCACATGATGATATTTTCACATTCAATGGGAGATAAGGGACGGCCGAATTCTTCTTCAAAAACTGTAATCAAATTTTTTCGATCTGGGACTTTTGCTGATTCCACAGGCTGTTGATCCTCAACATAATTTGCAATTTTGCGGTATAATACATCAAAACTATACCATTCGGATCTCATGCCTGTCTTCAAATCACTTTCTTCTTCAATAGATAGATAATTTTCCCGAATCAATCGTTGCAAAAGACTCGTAATACGAGAAGAATTAGCAGACATACAATTTTCTAATTCAGAAATTGTGGGAAAAGAATTCCCTACAGACTGAAAGCTAATGAGGTGAAGAATTAACATCATTTCTTCATCACTCAGTCCAATTCCCCTATAATTCTTTAAAATTAAGTTAGAAACTGTCGTATTGCCTGCTTCTAGTGTTTTAAAAAACCAATCGCTCATTTCAATGGACACCTCTTTGTATGAACGATTATAGCAGGATTCCACGCTATTGTTAAAGACTTGACATTTATTTAAGGATAAAGCCTGTTTAATAAACGTGGGAAAGGAATGGTTTCCCTTACATGTTCCGTCCCGCAAATCCACGCTACAGTCCTCTCTAAACCTAAGCCAAAGCCAGAATGAGGCACCGTTCCATATTTACGCAAATCCAAATACCATTGGTAAGCGGATACATCCAGGTCATGTTCTTTGCATCTTTGCTCCAATAGTGCTAAATCATCAATACGTTGGCTTCCGCCAATAATTTCCCCATATCCTTCAGGAGCAATCATGTCAGCACATAAAACAACCTGGGGATTGCCTGGATCAGGTTTCATATAAAAAGCTTTTATCTCAGCGGGATAATGGGTGATAAACACAGGTTTATCATATTTTTCTGCAATAGCCGTTTCGTGGGGAGCACCAAAATCTTCCCCCCATTTTATTTCATGGCCTTCCTTTTGCAACAGTTCAATGGCATCATCATACGTAATTCGAGGGAAAGGTGCTACCACATTTTCCAATTTGGATACATCCCGTTGCAATCTTTCCAGTTCTGGTCTGCAACGTTCAAGGACATAAGCCACAATATAACTAACAAACTCTTCCTGAACCTTTAAATTTTCCTCATGCTCTACAAAAGCCATCTCTGGCTCAATCATCCAAAACTCAATTAAATGACGGCGAGTTTTGGATTTTTCCGCACGAAAGGTAGGCCCAAAGGAATACACTTTCCCTAATGCCATGGCTGCTGCTTCCATATATAATTGTCCACTTTGGGACAAATAAGCTTCTTCATCAAAATATTGAGTATGGAACAAATTGGTTGTCCCTTCAGCAGCAGTAGGTGTTAAGATCGGCGGGTCAACTTTGTAAAAGCCCCGTTCATCGAAAAAGCGATACATCCCCTGAATTACTGCATTACGAATGCTTAAAATCGCCTGTTGCCTTGGGGAACGAATCCATAAATGGCGATGGTCCATAAGGAATTCTACCCCATGCTCCTTCAATGTAATAGGGTAATCTTCCGCCAGTTGAATAATCTGAATCCCTGTGACCGTTAATTCATAGCCACTTTTAGATCGGGGTTCTTCCCGTACCATTCCTGTCACATAAAAAGAACTTTCCTGAGTTAACTTTTTTGCATCATCCCAGGTTTCAGGGGATACTTCTTGTTTCACAACCACTCCTTGCATAAAACCAGTTCCGTCACGAAGTTGCAGAAACTGAATCTTGCCACTAGAACGTTTGTTAAATAGCCATGCACCCATTTTAACTTCTTTTCCGATATGGTCTCCAACTTGAGAAATAGTTGTTAGCATGGATCCCCGTCCTTCCTTTTATTTTCATTTATTTAGAAAAACCAGCCATATTGGCTGGTTATTTTCCTTCAACAAATCCCTTGATTCTTGCTGCCCCTTCTTCCAATTGCTCCATAGAAGTTGCATAAGAAATACGCATATAATCCGGTGCTCCAAATCCAGAACCAGGAACTAATGCAACGAATTCTTTTTCTAATAAAGCAGTTGCCCAGTCATCCACACTGGCATACCCGCCTTTTTGCACTGCCTCTTTCACATTACAGAACACATAGAAGGCACCTTTTGGCAGGTTACAGGAAATGCCATCAATTTCATTCAAGAGCTTAACAACAGCGATTCTTCGTTTTTCAAACTCCTGGCGCATGGTTTCTAATGGTTCTTGTGTACCTTTTAAGGCAGCAACAGCGCCATATTGGGCAAAGGTTGTTGGATTAGATGTACTATGGCTGGAAAGGTTGGTCATGGCTTTAATAATTTTTTCATTTCCCGCAGCATAACCAATACGCCATCCCGTCATGGAATAAGGCTTGGACATCCCATTAATCACAATGGTATTTTCATAAATTTCCTGGCCTAAACTAGCAATGCTGTAATGTTGATTGCCATCATAAATCAATTTTTCATAAATCTCATCAGACACAATCAAAATATTGTGACGAAGGCAAACCTCAGCAATAGCCCCTAATTCGTCTTTGGAATAAATGCTTCCTGTAGGATTGCTAGGAGAATTAATTACAATTGCAACGGTTCTTTCCGTAACAGCCGCTTCAATCTGTTCAGGAGTAATTTTAAACTCGTTGTCTTCAGGCCCTTCAATATAAATGGTTTTTCCCCCTGCTAAACCAACCATTTCAGGGTAACTAACCCAGTAAGGGATCGGTACGATGACTTCATCCCCTGGATTGACAATCGCCTGGAATAAGTTATATAAAGCGTGTTTCGCCCCACTGGTAATCGTAATTTGGGAAGGAGTATAATGAAGGCCATTATCTTTTTCAAGTTTTTCACAAATTGCTTCCTTTAATTCGTTTATACCAGAAGCAGCGGTATATTTAGTAAGTCCTTTATTCATGGCTTCAATTGCAGCATCAATAATATGTTGAGGAGTATTAAAATCGGGTTCTCCTGCCCCCAAGCCTACAACGTTATAACCCTGTGCTTTTAAGTCTTTGGCTTTTGCAGTAATAGCCAGGGTTGGTGATGGTTGAATGTTCATCACCCGATCAGACAATCTCATCATTTTTCCTCCTTATGTATAAAAGGGTACATGAAGTACCCTTTTGTCAATCTATTTTCATTTTAACCTGTTAAGAAAAAATTACAAGTTGAAATGCTAAGCGCCAGCCAAGTTTTCTTTATAAGTTATTTCTTCAACTTTAGTACTGTCCGGAGCAAGGGTGTATTTTTCTAACATCTCCCTAAATTCATCCCCATTTAGTACTTCTTCCTTTAAAAGATGGTCTAACCCATGTTGAAAAACGGGCAAATGAAGGTGGAGAAGGTTTCTCGTTTTCTCTAAGAGATTGTTTAAAATTCGCTGGCGTTCTTCATGAAGATCTTCCTTCGTAACCATATCCATCTTCACAATACCCAAACGGGATAAGCCACAATCAATCATGGTATTCACCAGATGCAATGCCTGCTCAAAGTCATTTCGTGAACCTGTACTGCGTCCACCATAAAGAATCTCTTCTGCCACCGCTCCACCAAGAGCAATCATAATTTGTTGCTCTAAATAGTCAACGGTATACAGGTATCTTTCTTGCTGTGGACTTTGCCGGACATACCCAAGAGCCTGGCCCCGGGGACGAAGGGAAACCTGGGAAACGGAACGGGGACGAACCTCTTCCGAAACAATAGCGTGGCCTAATTCGTGTTTCGCCACACGTTCTCTTTCTTCGGCAGTGGATTCTTTATCCGTTTGTTCTCCCATCATCACTTTGTCTATGGCGTAAGAAAAATGGCGTTGGGTAATTTTATCACTTTCTTCACGGAATGCATAAATTGCCGCTTCATTGGTTACACTTTCTAACTGAGCACCAGAAAAATTAAAGGTATCCCGGGCAATGGCATCCAGGTCCACATCATCAGCCAGGGGCTTATTACGAATATGGATTTCTAAAATATGCTTCCTTGCTTTCTTGTCTGGCAAATCAACGACAATCTGCCGATCAAAGCGCCCCGGACGAATTAATGCTTCATCCAGCATATCAACCCGGTTTGTTGCTGCAATAATAAGAATGCGAGGAGACTCAGATGTGGTAATCCCATCCATTTCAGTGAGCAATTGATTTAATGTCTGGTCGTATTCCCTGTGTTGATTTCCTTCCCTTTTACCGCCAAGGACATCAATTTCATCAATAAAAATAATGGCGCTGTCTTGATGGTTTTTTTCCGCCTTTTGCTTTGCCTCTTTAAACAAATCACGAACCCGCTGTGCCCCTACCCCAACATACATCTCTACGAATTGAGAACCGGAAGCAGCAACGAAAGCGGAATTGGTATAGTTGGCAGAAGCCTTCGCCATTAAGGTTTTCCCTGTTCCAGGAGGCCCTGTCAATAACAACCCTTTTAACGGACGAATGCCATATTTTTTAATATCATCATGATGGATTAAGAAATCCAGGGCTTCCCTTAATTCATTCTTTGCCCGTTCCTGTCCGCCAATTTCTTCGAATTTAACCGTTGTTTTTGGCACTTCTACACTTGCCTTATTTTGTACCATTGGCATCGCACCCTGGCGAAATAATAAATAACCCAGGAAAAAAAGAATGATGGAAGCAATGATTAAAGGGGCAACATTAATGCCAAGAAACATGAGGAAAATAAAAAAAACAGGAAAAGCACCGAGTAATATTTCTTTACCCATTATTTAAGTTCACCTCTTTCGTCCGAGATAGTACTTTATAGAAAGGTGAATCCCCATTGGTCATATAAATATAGATATATTCATCATCAATCCGCAATACATAATCCTTGATTACTTTCTTCCCTTTCAATTGGTCAAATACCTGCTGAATTCGAGAATATTGATGTAAATCAATGGCTTCCGCAATTTGCAATTGGTTTTCCTCCCAAATGGTTTGCATTTTGCCTTCTTGAGATTTAAAATCAATCACAATTTTCTTTTCACCGGCTTTTTCCTTTGCCAGCCGTTTAATATCCTGATAATTGGACTGAAATTTGTTCGGATTCTGTAAAGCAATGGTGATCGTGACTTGCTCTCTTCCAACCTTTAATTCTTGTAGCGAAACATCCTTCATTTTTCCTATTTCATCACGAATGGGTTTTTTCACAAATTGCTCCCCGTAAATAAACCACCCGCCAAATAAAATGCACGCACTTAATAAAAAGGATAAAAAGATTGGTAACGGGCGTATCTTCATTTACTCCAATCCTTTCTATATACATGATATATATTATCGTATATCATGTAGTATATCATAGATAAAAGGGTTTCTGGTTTTACTATTATTTCCTTTTTTTAGTTGGAAAAGAAAAGCACCCTATTTTTAGGCTGCCTTCTCTAAAAGGAACGTACTAATTAATTTTCCAGTATACATATCAATATAATAGTAATTATACTTTTCGTTTTTATCTAAAAAAACAACTTCCCAAAATTTCTTAGCCCCTTCTTTTCCTGGGGTCACATGTAAAATTTTAATTTTAGAGTTGGATTTTTTCAGGGTATCAACGACACTTTTCCGGGTTACCAATTTTTTCGCATCATCTACCTCAGACTTGCCATTAATAAACCATGCCATTAAAGGATTCCCCTTTGCATCCTTTCCCTGTACCACGATGCATTGTTCCTTACCATAATAAACATCCACCTCATCTACTTGCTTAATCGGTGTACTTCTAGCCAGGGATTCCCCCTGGGCTTGAATATCATCAACAACCCCATTTAAATGAAAGATAAAACTTAAAAAAACAGTCACTCCAATCAGGAGGACAATTCCTAAACTAATTAAAATCCACTTTTTCAAAATGCTCCTCCGCCTTGTGTCAAACTAACTTAAGTCTTGGAATGGCTAAAAGTGTTAATCATATTCCGCCTGGTAAAGAACATACTAATTTTACGCGCAAGAGGAGGTGAAAGATTGAATCATTTAAATCTTACCCGGGACGTGGTGGATCAACTTCCAGATGAGATTGCTCAATTATTCACCATGGAACCATCCTGGTTATCCCTTTCCTTCCCTTTACGCCAATCAACTGACAGGAACACATCCATTGTTTTTCGACAACCTAATTTCTCCTCATGGATCCAAATGGAGGATGTATGAGGAATCAATTTTCCCCTACCTATCCATCTCTTCATTTGCCCCTGCTTTGATGCAGGGGTTTTTTTTACTCTTGATTAAAGGTTTGAAACATGCGGTTGGCTTGTTCCTTAATATACTCTTCGTCTAAAGTAAGACACTGTCCATTTTTCACTAATTGGGTCCCTGCTACAAATACATCCCTCACATCCCTGCCACTTCCTGCATAAACCACATGGGAAATGGGGTCATGGGATGGTTGATAATAGACCTGCTTTGTATCTACTACAATAAAATCAGCCTGTTTCCCCACTTCAAGGGAACCAATTTCTTGGTCCATCAATAATGCCTTAGCACCATTTCTTGTGGCAATACGCAAGGCCTCAATGGCTGGAACAGCCACAGGGTCTAAATGAACCCCTTTATGTAGTAAAGCAACCATCTTCATTTCTTCAAATAAATCTAAATTATTATTGCTTGCAGAACTATCTGTTCCTATAGATACACAAATCCCTTTTTCCAGCATTTTAGGTACAGGAGCAATGCCACTGGCTAATTTCAAGTTACTTATTGGATTATGGGAAACCTTTACATCATTCCTGGCGAGAATATCCAACTCTTCATCAGTCAGATGAACAGCATGGGCAACCAAAGTAGGCTGATTAAATACCCCTAGCTTTTCAAGATGTTCTACTGGACGAGAGCCATAATCCTTTATGTTTTGCTCCACTTCAAATTGGGTTTCTGACATATGGATATGAATAGGAAGGTCCAATTCTTCAGCCCGAGCCACAATTTTTTCAATGTAATCAGGTGGGCAAGTATAGGCACCATGGGGTGACATCATGGTCTTAATTCTTCCATTGGCTGCCCCGTTCCATTTCTGCGCAAATTCAGAGGCTTCATCTAATTTGCTTTTTTGCACATCAGGTGGGCATAACCCAATTACGCCACGGCAAAGGCTAGCACGCATTCCTGATAATTCCACCATTTGGGCCACAGTATCCATGTGGTCATACATATCTACAAAAGTTGTGGTACCTGTTTTTAGCATTTCTACAATAGAAAGCAACGTGCCCCATTTCACATGTTCAGCAGTAAATTGAGCCTCCAGGGGCCACATTTTTTTCTCTAACCAGTCTTGCAATGGCAAATCATCCGCATACCCGCGCAATAAAGACATGGCTGTATGGCCATGGGTATTAATTAATCCTGGCATAATGGTCCGCTGTCCAGCGTCAATTATGCGGTCATATTCCTTAAACTCTTCTGGGGTAGGACCCACATAAATAATGCGATCATCTTCAAAACCGATGGCACCATCCAAAATCACATCATTTTGGTCATTGACCGTTAAGACCGTCCCGTGAATAAGCAGTGTTTTCATATCTCTACCTCTTTGCCGCCTTCATGGTTTTTTTATGTACTCATTCAATTTAACCATTGACTATCAATAAATTCAAGAACTTCATCGAGGGATTCCTTTCCCCCATGATGCAAAGGTGCAAATAAGTCCCCTTTATCTTCTAGGCGTTTAGGAATTTTATCAATGGTAAAATCTTCAGGGACAAATCCCTTTTCAACCTCTTCCCATGTAACAGGTGTGGAAACAGATGGCAGAAGTCTTGCCCGCAGGGAATAAGGGGCAGGCAAGGTTTTCCCTGGTGCCTGCTGCACATAATCAATGTACAATTTTTCCCCTCGATTTTTCTTTAAACGTTCCACTGTAAACAAATCCGGCCTTTTCTCCACAAGAAACGTGGAAAGAAAATGGGATACTTTTCTAATATCTTGATATGTATATTTCCACACGAGGGGCACATACACCTGCATTCCCGTAGCTCCTGATGTTTTGGCATAGGATGTTAATGATAAGGCACCTAAGGCATCCCGTAACACAAGGGCAGCTTCCCTTACCCGGGGAAACCCCGGTACAGAAGGGTCCAGGTCAAAAACCAATTCTGTGGGGTAATTTTCCTTTTCAATCCGATTAAAGGTAATATGTAATTCAAGGCTGGCAAGGTTGGCCAACCAAAGGAGGGTCTCTTTCGTATTACATACAATATACTCTGTATTTTTCCAAAGGGTTGTTTGAATCCATGAAGGGGCATGGGCAGGAATATTTTTCTGGTAAAAGCTTTCCCCCTCTACCCCATCAGGAAAACGAATGACTGTAAGGCAACGATTCATGAGATAGGGAAGGATATAGTCTGATACTTGATATAGATACGTAATGAATTCCAGCTTTGTGGTTCCTGTTTCCGGCCACATGATTTTATTAGGGTTGGAAATCTTAAGAGTAGATAAAATCGGGTCAACCAACTTAAATCCCCCTTAGGTGATCTGAATTTAATTGGATGATATAGGAGTGATTCCTTTGCAAATCCCCATTCAACCCATGGAACCCATCCTACGGCCGGATTCCTTTGATAATCCAGATTTTCTTTATCAGGTAAAATGGGATGGCATTCGTTGCATTTCCCTCTGGGATGGAGAAAAGCCACAGCACCTCTGGGGTAAAAAGGGGCAAGTTATGACGTCCCACTACCCTTCTTTTAGGATTACTCCTTCCCACAAGGCCGCCCTTCTCCTGGATGGAGAAATCGTTTTATTAAATGCTGAAGGAAAACCTAGTTTCTCTCACCTAATGAAAGTTCACCTTCGTCATAAGAAAACCATTCCAACTGGGTACACCCTTGCCTATATGGTCTTTGACCTATTAATGATGAACGACCAATGGTTAACAGAGAAACCTTTAATTGAAAGGCAAGACCTTTTACAGGACATCCTGATTCCATCCCAAATGGTACAAATTGTCCCTTCTTTTCCTGACGGTAGCCTGCTGTTCCAGGTTACAGGGGAACACCATTTAGAGGGCATAGTGGCCAAACGAAAGGAAAGTACCTATCAAAAAGGAAAATCCCATCAAGATTGGTTTAAAATAAAGCATAACGTTCGCCTTTCCTGTGTTCTTGGCGGCGTGCTGTGGAAGGATGAGGGAAAACAAGAAATCCGGTCATTGCTTGTTGGGGCCTATTATGATAAAAACCTACATTATATTGGCTCTGTTTCAGCTGGCTTACGAGCCAATGACCTGGCCAATTTAAAAAACTCCATAAAGGAACTCAAGGAAAATCATTCACCCTTTTTCAAGGAACCCCACCTAAAAGCCCCGGTCACATGGGTTCGTCCTATATTAACCATGGAGGTGGAATTCATGGAGTGGTCTGCAGACCAGAAAATGAGAGCCCCCCACATCCTTGGTTTTTTAACAAAAGCGCCCCAGGATTGTCTATTGGATGAGGAACCTCTGTAAAGGGTTAAAGGGTGGCTTTCTTCGATCTTCCCCTTTTTTTCGGGGCAGCTGCTGTTGTTTGCTTCTTATCCTTTTTGGCAGCATCCAGGCTGGCTTTTAAGGCTTCCATAAGATCAACCACTTTGGCCTGAGGTGCCGCTACATTAACTCCCACGGTTTCCCCTTCCATTTTCTTACGAATTAAATCTTCCAATTGCTCCCGGTATTCGTCCTTATAGCGGGAAGGGTCGAAGGAAGTGGTTAATTGTTCGATTAATTGTTGGGCCATGGTTAATTCCTTCTCGGATAATTCAAGGTCCCCTAGCAGTCCAGGAACCATAGCCTGTCCCCTTACCTCATCAGGATAATATAGAGTTTCTAAAACAATGCTATTCCCATATACCCGAACACAGGCCAGGTTTTGTTTGGAACGGATTGTGATTTTAGCAATGCCTATTTTTCCTGTGTTCTCCATGGCAGACCTTAATAAAGCATAGGCTTTGTCCCCTGTTTCATGGGGGGATAAATAGTAAGACTTATCAAAATAAATGGGGTCAATTTCCTTTAAATCAACAAAGTCTACAATCTCAATGGTCTTTCTTGTTTTAGGAGTAATGTTTTCAATTTCATTTTCTTCCACAATCACATAATGATCAGGCTCATATTCATAGCCCTTTACAATATCCTGGGGTGTAACTTCTCCCTCACATTGTTCACAGGTCTTTTTGTACTTGATGGGTACATGGTATTCCTTATGCAACATGCGAAAGCGAATATCCTTTTCCTCTGTTGCTGCAAACATTTTCACAGGTATATTCACCATTCCAAAGGAAATGCTGCCTTTCCACATGGTATTCATTTATTATCCCCCTTTTATTTAGAACCCTACTGGAAGTACCACCTGTACGGAGAAAACACGGGAACGGTCCTTAAGCCAATCATCTAAAGGAACAAGGTCAACAAACAACTGGTTCCCAACTTTTCTTAAATTATAGGTAACCGCATCCGTATTCACATCCCCCATATCTTTCATATATGGACGATTAATATACACTCTTCTTTTCCCCTGTTTATCGTAAAATCCGATTTTGTCCTTTTCCTGTTTACAGGTTAAATTTTTCAACTTCACTTCAAAGGTAATACGCTCAATTTTTTGATATTCTTCAATGTTCACATTTTCTTTTACACTGTGATTTCCAACCACATATTCCAGATCAATAGGATTGCTTTTATTTCTAATCACCAACATGCGATTGGGAAAATTGACAGTTGGTTTTACTTCAACAGGTTGCAGTTCCATGGTTAAATCCCCATTACTTAAGCGAAGAGAGCGAGAGGCTTTCCCATTTTGCAACAATTCCACCTGGAAGGGTGCATTGGTTTTTGCAAAGGCCTCCGGGAAAATGATGAAAAAGAGTAAGACAAACAAAAGAATTTTTTTTACCATGATTTTTTCACCCCCAAAAACTTGACGTCATTATAAAAAAGACGCATTTTGAATCAAATCATTGCCTTTCCTCGCCGACAACGATGGTAACACTGACGGTCAACTTTAATCCGGACGCGCCTTCAAAACATCTGGGTAAAAAAATAGAGGATGCGCCGAAAAGAAAGCTAGCGCTTTCCTTCCGGCATAAGTCAACTAAGCCGTTGCCTTCGCTTTGCTTGGCACC
>CALNBV010000065.1 GCA_937874515.1 uncultured Paenibacillaceae bacterium
ATTGGCGACTATGATTAGAAAGATGAACCAATTCCTCCATTAATGGTTTTACCAGGCTAAAATCAAGCCGTACCCTTTCCCCGATAAAATCCATTAGAGGTTGTAATGAACCCCCTTCACGGATATAAAACACGCACTTTTCCGTAATTTCTTCGGAGAATTCTGGTGAAACCCTAACCTTATCCGTAAGAAATGTACTAAAACGAAGAAATGCTTCATCTTTGTCTAAATAGCCTGTTATTCCTGCCCTTACTAATTGCTCTGTGGTAAATGGATAAAAAGACAGTTCACCTTTCCTTTCCAGTTCCTTTTGCAAATCATCAGGATTGGAAACTGCTAAATGGGCCAGTCCCCCATCAAATGCCTGATAGGCACCATAATATCTTTGTACTAACTCCAACACTCTGGCAAATCGTTGAATATCCCCTACATCAATGGTTTCTCTTTTAAGTAACTCTTCCGTCAACTGCTCTGGTGTAAGAACCCCATAATAATATAACAGGCCTTGAATCAAACGAACCCAATTGGTATTTTGTTGGATTATTTCATAAAGTTCAGGCCCGTCTGCTCTTTGAAATGATTCTACGAATTCACTTGCCATTACCAAAGCTTTTCTTCCATCTACTATGCCTGGAAACAGAATTCCACGGTCTCTCAAATATAATATTTGTTCAATAGTTAAGGATGAAACATCTGTCCACCCACCCTGGTCAACCGTAAATTTCACCAAATGATAGACTTCTTCATCGAACTCTGCAAAAATCTCCTGGGAGCGACCCAGTAACTCCTTGCAAATGATATGAACCAATTCTTCCTTTTTCAGTGTGCTAACACCTTTTAACTTGAGATATTGCCTAATGCTGGTCAATTCTACTTTTGTCAATTTACCAATTAAATATTCAATTGTTGCCGGCACCTCTACTCGTAACCAAATCTTTTCTTCTAATTTGTTTTGCAACTCTTTCATACTCCCTCTCCCTTATCCTTACCTATTAAATTAGTATACCTTGTCAGATGAAGAGGGGAAAGAGGCAATAAGGCCAGTTGATAAGGAATCAACTGGCCTTTGGTATTTTTACGTTAACCTAATTTTTTTTGTTCTTTTACACCTGGAAGGTCATCAAACCAGGCGGCATCTTTGGGGCAGTCATAAACCATAAAACGTCCATAATCCTCAGGTTTTTTCGCCTGATGATATCTTAAATAAATTTCCCCATTTTGCACAGCCAATATTTCTATTTTGCCCGTTTCGTGGCTCATTACATAACGTACCCTTTTACCGAGTCCAGAGGTAAGCTCCTTGGCTTTCTCGACAATTTGAACGACCTTTTCGAAGGGTAACACAAAATCAGAATTACCCGCTACGGGCCGATTCTGGAAGAAGTAATAAGGTGCCACTCCGGCCCATGAAAGTTCGTCCAATAATTTCCCAAGAACTTCTGGGTCATCATTAATCCCTTTTAATATAGGCGTCTGGTTCATAACCACAACACCTGCATCCATAAGTGCCTGGAAAGCTTTTCGTGTATGTTCAGTAATTTCTCGGGGATGGTTGATATGTGCCATTAAATAAATTTTGCGATCTCGTGTGGAATACTCTTTAAAAATTCGCAGTAATTCTTCGTCTTCATAAATTCGCATGGGGTTAAACGCAGGTAATTTCGATCCAAATCGAATGATTTTCACATGGGGAATAGAACGTAATTCTTCTACAATCGAACGGATTTTTTTGGTTGATAAAATAAGGGAATCCCCACCGGTTAAGAGAACATTATTAATTTCTGGGTGGTTACGAATATATTCAATGCCAGGCGTAACATCTGCCTGGGCTTCTTTTACGTCATTTCTAAATAAACGTTTACGGAAACAATAGCGGCAATAGGCACCACAAACTTCCGAAACCATTAGTAATGCTGTGGTTTTATACTTATGCTGGCATCCAGGGACCACATAGTTGGCTTCTTCATTTGATGCGTCCCAGTACCCATATTCTTTTAACTCCCCTTTGTTGGGAATCACCAGGCGGCGAATAGGATCATTAGGATCCTCCCAATCAATTAAGGATAAATAATAATCATTTGCGCGAAAAACAAATTTCTCAGCAATTCGTTTTAAGACCTTCTTCTCTTCGTTTGAAATATTCCCAATTTTACGAACATCTGTGATGTACTTTGGTAATGTCATTATATCCCTCCACAATCCTTATTACTTTATTTATAAATAAATTATAACAAAGAATAGTCCATATAATTGAAATATAACGATTATTCACCGAATTTTAAATAAATCGTCGCATTTTTGTAACATTTTCCATTTATTAGTTTTTCAAATCATCATATAATATTACTTTTGGATGTAAAAAAACAACCCCTATACCAGGGGTTGTTCTGTCTGTTCACGTCTAGGATTCCGCTTTGCCCTTGGTGGACGGCGGCGGTTTTCTCTTCTTTTATCTCTAAATTCTGCCTCGTTGGTTGCCTTATTGGATTCCTGAGGAGAAGCTCCCACTGTTTCCTTACTTTCAGAAATTACTTCTTCCTCTGGCATAGCTGATAATTCTTTCACCTTTTTCAAAAGGAAATATGCACACCCAAAATTGCAATACTCCAATATATATTCATCAAGGAAACTAATTTTCGAATCAAAGGGGGCCTTTTTATTAACATCTTCAAAAAAGCCCTTTAATCGTAATTGGCCGTATCCCCAATCCCCTACCAGGTAATCAAATTTATCGAGGACGTCACTATAACGGCTTGTTACAGCCTCAAGGTTAAAACCATCTTTATATTCTTCAACTAATGTATAGATATTCCCTTGAATACGGAACACGTGGATTCATCCCCTTTTACCTTTTACCATGTTTATTGAACCTATTTTAACATAAAAACGAAAGTTTTTCCTTCCTTGCCACTCATTCCGTAACCCACATCTAATTACCACGAAAGGGATCGAGAAATTTAGTCGAACCTACAGGGTAGGAGGTGGACTTATGAAAAAGAAAATTGCACTTACGTTAACAACTCTTGGCCTGGCTTTCGCATTATCTGCTTGTAACAATGCTACAACAAGAACGAATCAGACTGGTTACAACACCCACGGAACCCGTATTCAAACCAATACCCATGGTGTGTATGATCCCCGAAATGCCATGTTAGACAACAAGGGATGGAACAACACAGGTGTGAGAAATGGATACCAAACCTATACTGCACCTAATGGAGTAAACAGAGGCACAGGAACTGTTGGCAATACGGGAATAAACAGATATTCCACTTACGGGAATACCAACAACACGAATACAGTAAGAAATGAGGAAATGGGTACCTATAGATACTCCATTTACAAACCAAACAACTCTTCTGCTACAACGAATCAATTCCGTCCAAATAGCAGTAGCCAACAACCTCGAGTTGGTTACGCCCATTTTGGTGAAGGAACTGGAATGAGCGCCAAAGGGAACAGTGCAGTAACCAATGCCGCACAAAACGTCTATGTTGACAGACAAATGTTAGCAAACGCCATTGCTGGTGTTGCTAAAACCATTCCAGAAGTTAAAAACATATCCGTTTTAACGACGGATAATCAAGCCATTGTTGGTTGCAACACAAAAGGATTAAATGCAAATCAGGCAAAAACTTTATTACAAAAAGTGCAGAGTCAAACTTCCAGTATTTGTCCCCGTTATTACAAAGTCTACACATCCAATAATCAAAACGTAATCGACAAAGTTCACCGTAACGCAGGTTCCTTTGTAAATAAAACAGACGGCGAGATTGAAAAAATTATTGGGCAAAAATAACAGGGACAAATAAAAGAAAATGCGGATCCTGTTCCCTTACTGGGAACCAGGATCCGTTTTTTGTTCATGGGCACGATATGAACTTCGCACAAGAGGCCCAGATTGAACAGAAGTAAAACCTCGTTTACGCCCTTCCTCTTTTAATTTCTCAAATTCATCAGGATGATAATATTTCTCTACATTGACATAAGTTGGACCAGGTTGCAAATATTGCCCTATGGTTAAAATATCCACATTTACTTTACGCAAATCATCCATGGTTTCCAGCAGTTCTTCGTAGGTCTCGCCAACCCCAATCATTAAACTTGATTTGGTTGGAATCCTGGGATAAAGTCCCTTGGAATTTTTCAGAAGAGCAAGGGTTCTTTCATAGGTCGCCTTAGAACGAATCCTCCCTGTTAATCTCCGTACCGTTTCAATATTATGGTTTAACACATCTGGTTTAGCATCCAACACACTTTGTAAGGAGCGTATGTCACCGTTAAAATCCGGAATTAACACTTCTATACGACATAAGGGTATGCGTCGTCGAATGGCCTGAATCGTTTCTACAAAACCGCTGGCTCCCCCATCAGGCAAATCATCTCTGGCGACAGAGGTAATGACCACATATTGAATCCCCATGGATTCCGCTACTTCCGCTACATGTTCAGCTTCTTCAGGGTCCCTTGGCAAAGGTCTTCCTGTATCTACAGCACAGAAACGACAGGCTCTTGTGCAAGTTTTTCCTAAGATCATAAAGGTTGCCGTTCTGTTTTCCCAGCATTCATAAATATTTGGGCAATTGGCTTCTTCACATACCGTATGGAGGGAATGATTTCTCATATTATTTTTAATTGTCAGGTAATTATCTCCCTGTTTGACTCTAATTTTTAACCAATCTGGTTTAGCTTTCACCTTTTAAATCCCCCAATCATTCACTGACAGAAATTGTCTTCATGTATTGATTTTTTCTAGAGCAAACTACTTTATAGAAATATACGCAGTAATGGAGGATGTCATGTTGTCCAAAGTTCTCTTATCCATACTCATTGTCAGCATTTTATTTACTTCCCCTTTCAAAACTTTCGCTAATGAAGAAGACATGGACGAAGCTGCCGTTGCAGCAGAACAAAAGGAAGAAGCTCTTCTGGCGCAGAAAAGGGAAGAACTATATCGCCGCATGGAGACCCTCACACATATTCCCTGGTATTATATAGCGGCGATGGATCGTTATGAAAAAAACATTCAACGTAAAAGTAAGGAAAAAAACGAGTTTCAAAATGACCGTGTGACAGCCATCACCATTTCACCCCAGGTTTGGTCTGGTGGTTTCAATCCCATTGAAGACGATACCAACCCATCAGCCATCGGCATTTTTCATGGAATCGGCCGAGATGGAAATGGGGATGGACTCGCAGAAAGAAATAATGATGAAGATGTTCTTTATAGTATAGCAGAATTTATCGCGCAATATGGTACCACCGAAAAAGATGTCCGGATCGCCTTATGGAATTATTATTTACGGAATCAAACGGTAAAGGTTATTAGTGAATTTGCCACCATTATTAACCAGTATAATCGCACATACTTTGCAGGGGATTCCTTCCCAATTCCTAGAGGTTATAATTACACCTACCATAATACCTGGGGAGACCCGAGAGGATGGGGTGGCCGCCGCATCCATGAGGGAACCGATATTTTTGCAGGTTATGGAACCCCTGTCCGTGCTTCCCGTTGGGGAATCATTGAAATTAAAGGCTGGAACCCTTATGGCGGTTGGCGAATGGGGGTACGTGATTTAGATAATATATACCATTATTACGCCCATTTAAGCAGTTTTAACAAAAAGCTAAAAGTGGGGGATATTGTTGAACCTGGTACAGTAATTGGTTACGTAGGCAGCTCAGGGTATGGCAAACCAGGAACCTCTGGTAAATTCCCTCCCCATCTCCATTATGGAATGTATCGGGATAATGGCAGAACAGAATGGTCCTTTGACCCCTATCCATCTTTAAAAAGATGGGAACGAGCAGAATATGCCAAGAAAAAGAAAAAGAAATAGGCCGACTTTATCCATGTAAAGTCGGCCTAATGGTGGCACTAGCCAGATTTAATTATAGATAAATTTTGTTGCCGCCCTCACGGAATTCTTGAGATTTTTCTTTGGCTATCTCCCGAATATCCTGGGTAATTCTCATGGCACAAAATTTCGGACCACACATGGAACAAAAATGGGCGGTTTTTGCCCCTTCTGCTGGCAAGGTTTCGTCATGGTATTCTATAGCACGATCCGGATCAAGGGATAGGTTAAATTGATCCCGCCAGCGGAATTCAAAACGGGCTTTCGATAACGCATCATCTCTCACCTGGGCACCTGGATGCCCTTTTGCTAAATCTGCTGCATGTGCAGCAATTTTATAAGTTACAACACCTACCCGAACATCTTCTTTATTGGGTAACCCTAAATGTTCTTTCGGTGTAACATAACAAAGCATTGCTGTCCCAAACCAGCCAATCATGGCAGCACCAATGGCTGAAGTAATGTGGTCATATCCAGGAGCAATATCTGTTGTTAATGGCCCCAGGGTATAAAATGGGGCTTCCTGGCATACTTCCATTTGCTTGTCTACATTTTCCTTAATTTTATGCATAGGTACATGCCCAGGACCCTCAATCATCACCTGAACATCATGTTTCCAGGCAATTTTCGTTAGTTCACCCAGGGTTTCTAATTCCGCAAATTGGGCTTCATCATTGGCATCGGCAATAGAACCAGGACGTAAACCATCCCCAAGGGAAACCCCGATATCATAGGCTTTCAGGATTTCACATATTTCTTCAAAATGGGTGTACAAGAAGTTTTCTTCATGATGGGCAAGGCACCAACCTGCCAAAATGGATCCCCCACGTGAAACAATTCCTGTTACCCGTTTCGCAGTGAGTGGAATATAACGAAGAAGAACCCCGGCATGGATTGTGAAATAATCCACCCCTTGTTCAGCCTGTTCAATCAAGGTATCTCTGTAGATTTCCCAAGTTAAATCTTCTGCTTTTCCATCCACTTTTTCTAAAGCCTGATAAATTGGCACCGTACCAATAGGCACCGGTGAATTACGCAATATCCACTCCCTGGTTTGATGAATTTCTTTCCCTGTTGAGAGGTCCATGATGGTATCCGCACCCCAACGAATGGCCCAGGTCATTTTTTCCACTTCTTCTTCAATGGAAGAAGACACAGCGGAATTCCCAATGTTGGCATTAATTTTCGTATAGAAATGGCGCCCAATAATCATTGGTTCACATTCCGGATGATTAATATTTGCCGGAATAATGGCGCGGCCTGCTGCAACTTCCTGACGGACAAATTCTGGTTCCATTCCTTCACGAATGGCGATAAACTCCATTTCTGGAGTAATGATTCCTCTTTTTGCATAGCTCATTTGGGTTACGACGTTACCTTCTTTTGCACGTAAAACCCAGGTCTCATTTCCCTCATACTCTTCAACATCCCCTCGTTCCAGTATCCAATTTTTGCGAAGGGGTGAAAGGCCTTTTCTAATATCTACTTCATACTTTTCATCTGTATATGGACCACTGGTATCATATACACGAACAGGTTCATTCTCTTCTTTATTGCCATTGCGGTCTTCTGAAGGGTGAAGTGCTATTTCCCTCATGGGTACACGTAAATCTTCTCGTGAACCCTCTACATACACCTTTTTGCTTCCTGGGAAATTGGTAATGGTCATGTGATATATCCTCCTTCTCACTATCGGGAATGTGGTTCAGAAAACTTAGGGGTAGGCACAAAAAAGCCGGGTCCTTTCAAAATGAAGGGACCCGGCTTGTTGTCAAATTGTTAATGGACAATTGGCCGTTAAACTACTTTCCCACGCTGGTATTACCCAGATCAGGTCCCGAGGGTCAAAGAACTTCATCGCGTTCTTTTCTCAGTCCGGCTCACGGACCCCCCTAGTAGTGAATCATTAAATTTTTTTAGTACAGAATTAAAGTTATCCTAAGAAGGGAAATTTTGCAATAGTTTAATTTGCATAAACTGTTTTTAAGGATGCACCGTGGTGCTTGCCTGGACAGGTGGAATAATTGTCGGGGCTTGCACACCTGGTTTTTCACTGCCGACAACATTTCCCTTCCCATCATAATAAAACTGGGGAACATTGCCCACAATCATCGCATTGGAGATGGGCAATTCCGAATGAATTGTGGCAGGTTCCGTGGAAAAAGGAATAATAATTTTCACTTTTGTTTCAATGACTAACACCGCTGTATATAAAACCATGTTAATCCCAGAGTCTTGAATTCTTGTTTCCATTTTTACCTGAACATCACCAAAGGGCACTAAATTAACGGGAATAGTTGGACCTAATGAGGCTAAAAGGTTACTTTGTAAAACCTGCCCAAGGGGAAGTTTAAGTGGTTCAGATTCCATTTTCTCCAAGATTGGAGAAATGTGTTGGATTGTTTCACTGACAATGCGGGAATACTCATTGTTGTTAAAAAGGGCAGATTGAATCTGGCCCTGTTCATCTTTTTGAAATTCAACTAACTGACGAAAATCAGAGCCTTGCATAATATTTTTACTCAATGTGTCATTAATCGCATGATTCGCTAATTGTTCAACTTTAAAACGGGCAATCTCTCTTATGGTAGGAGCTAAACGTTTATCAATATAATAAAATGTTTGGGTGACCAGAGCGAGGAAAAGAATAAGTGTAAACAAAAACAGGTACTTTGTCGGTATGGGACGTTTGGATAATCTCCTGCGAATTCTCCTTAACATACCACCACCCCCATACCGCAAATATATGCCTGTTTACATGAGGTTAGACTTGTCTTCCAATTTGAATTATATGGTTCCGATTCCCTCGCCCATTCTCACCTTTTGCCCTGCAACAAGCCCTGGCAAAAGATTCATCTTATCTTTTTCAAATAGGAGAATCACTGTAGAACCAAATTCAAACCAACCGATTTCATCTCCCTTTGCATAGGAAGGAACAGGGGTAATTTCTCTTGAAATGGGAATCCCATGGGAAGGGTTCGTTGTTACTTCGTTATGATAGTTTACTTTAACGCTCCCTACAATAAAGGCCCCCACCTTTACCATGGCCACTAGCCCTGCTTCTGTTTCTAAATATGTAATTAACCGTTCATTCCTGGCGAATAACCCTTTTACATTTTTCACCCCAATCTGGTTAACTGGAAATAACCGTCCTGGGATGTATGAGTAAGAAACCCCTTTTCCCGCCAAGGGGGTATGAATGCGGTGATAATCACTGGGGCTTAAATAAATGGTTATAAACATGCCATCCTTAAAGCGTTCAGCCATTTTACTATTACCTACTAATTGTGTAACCCTATAGTCAATCCCTTTTGCTTGAATAAGGGTATCATTGTGAATGGACCCGAACTCTGAAATGGTTCCATCTACAGGGCTTACAATGGTTCGTGGGGATGAATCTACTTTTCTCATTCCCTTTTTAAGTTTTCGTGTAAAAAAGTCTGTTACATGTTCATACTCTTCAATGTTTTTTTCCGCTTCAGTTACATCAATTTTAAAATGGCTGGCATATCCCTTTACTAATTTCTTGCTGAACTTTGACCGGGCCATTTTCCCTGCCAATCTTGAAATTTGGTTTTGCGGTAAGGCTGCAAGGACCAGTTTCGCTACTTTTCCTACCATTATCTCTCCTCCACAAAGGGACCTAAAGGCTCTATATTATGGTTTCTTCACTGTTTTAATTGTACGATATAGAATGATAAGGACAACCCCTGCTGCCAGAATTAATCCGAAGGTTAAAATTGATGGATACCGTTCAGTAAAAGGCAACATTTTATTTGGGTCATACACGGGACTCTGTTGAAAATCCTTCACTTTAACCAAAGAATACTCCCGCCATCCACTTTGTTTTAAAACATTTCCCACATCATAGGATGGAGATTTTAAATGGGAATTTCCGAAGTACCCTTCCAACTTAAATGATGTAGAACCCTGGGGCGATTTAACCAGTACCCGAACAGGATATACCTTTCCCCCAACCCCATCAATTTGCAAAGGTGGATTATCTTCATTATAAACTTTGAGTTTTAAATAACGGTCATATCGAGGTTCATAAGGAATGGTTAATTTCTCATCCCCCTCACCCACTCCCCGATAAATATACGTAGAAAGAATCGGGGACCACTTTTCCCCATCTTTGCTTCCTTCTAGACTTACCTTGCGATAGAAAGCCTTTTCGGTGGTTTGCACTGTAATTTGATCAGTTAAACGATTTTGATAGTTTAAATCAACCATGACCGAAGTGATTTTCTTCTCTTCTTCTCCAATTTGTATTTTCATTTTTTCCAGTGAAGACTCCGTCGTCCCTACAGTTGATGCACTAATAAGTTGCACCATATTCACAACAAGGTCACTGGAAAAGGCATTCATGGCAGGAGGGCGAAAGGAAATTTTTAAATAGGGGTAATGAATTCCATTTAGAGATATTTCATTCACCCGTTCTTCAATGGAAAAGAGGGTAATATCCTTCAATTTCTTCCACTCCCTCCCATCTACTCCACCATACAACTCCCCTTTTACAAAATAGGGATCCGGGTTAAGAAAGACTTTCAATAACTGCTCTTTATCAATAGGTACCCCATTGGGCACATGAAACTCAAAACTGTACTTGCCATCAGATTCCATCCCTTTATTCAAAATAGTTAGGACGGTTTGCTGCCGATCGATCTCATTCACTGGCAAACCTGCAAACCCCAATTCTTTCCCATTAGAATAAAGACGTAAATCCCTCAGGGTGGAATCTAAATTAGCAAAGAGGGATGGGTCCAACTCCAATTGAAAAAAGGCTTGAGGAGATGGCAGAGTCACTTGTTTTTCAAATCGATAACGAAAGGTCTCTGTAATCCCACTATTTTCTTCAGCAAAGACCAGAGGCTGAAACAGAAGCATCATGAACATAACAATTAATCCAATTGGTTTCATCACAATTCATCCCTTATATTTCATCTTTCTTCCTCTGATAGTAATAAGATACCCCCAGCAGGCTAAGACCAAGAATGATAAATAATATGATTTTAAAGATTGTAGATAGACTAGCTAAATCGATAAAAAAGGCTTTAATAATCGTAATGGCCATCAAACTTAATGCACTGTAGCGCATATATGGATTATGCCGCTTCATCCCTAATGTAAACAAGACAATGGCATAAATTAACCACAGGGCACTCAATGTTAATTGTTCAGGGGATAAGAAAAAGTCAATTTCTGCTCGGGAAAAGAAATCGTGATTTTCCACAATAAGTACGAAGAAAATAAATGTTAAAAACAGGCCATAGAGAAGACCTGGAACTACCTTTTGCAAATCTTTAGGCCAACCCACCTTTTTTGCCATTCTGGCAAGAAGATATGACACCCCAATACCAAAAAGAAACAAAAAGGTAGGTGCATTGAAAAAGAACCATTGAGATTTGAACAAGGTGAAAATCTCGAAAAAGGATTCGAATAACCCTAAGAAAAACACCCCAATACCAGCATATAAAGCAGGTTGGCTATTTAATCGTTGGGCTATATAGGCCAATCCAAGGGCTTCCGCAAACCAGGCAAAACCAATGTAATAATCATTTAATTGCAACGGAATAGCGATGGTTACCAAAACAAAGGACACTAAAAACAGGGTATACACCCGTTTTATATCCTCTCTTGCCATGGCATAGGACATTTTACCAATATACAAATAAAGCACTGCAAGAAACACAGCATAAAAGCCCATATAATCAACCATAAAAGTATCAGTTAGTAAATAACTGCTCCAGGCAAAAAAGGTCGCGGCATTTAAAAAGATAAGGACAAGATCAGCTACAATGGATGGCACACGTTTTCGAATATTATACACAGTAGCAATTCCCAGATAAAAAGCGAAGATAACAAGGACAAACATAAAATGAAGCCCAAAATCCCCGGTCCCATGGCTAATTAAAATAATGAACTGGACAATAAAGAAGGTTAATCACTAAAATACAGACCACTTTTTATAAATAGAAACGGCAAGGACGCCAGCTGTCACAAGGGTTAAATAACCATAGAGAGTCCATAGAGACGGTTCAGCGCTTCCAATAACAAAAGGGATGGAATAAGCGCCAATAATCCCTAACACTCCAATAGGCAAGGAATCATGGCGAATGGACATAAACACGGTATTAGCCATAACTAATAGAAGCAATAAAAAAGTAATGACAGAAGAATAAAGCCCATAGAAACTGTATCCCGCATAAATGGAAAAATAGAGAGCTAAACTGCCTCCACCTAAGAGAACCTGAGCATATCCAGGATATTTTCCCCGAAGCTTCTCACCGGCAAAAAGCAAGCCAATTCCGGCAAGGATCCCTAACACCACTCTTCCAGTGGGACCAATCCAGTCATTATCAATGGCATATTTTAAAAAGTATGCCAGGGCTACAATGACCGCAATGATTCCAATTCGGCTAAACCAGGTTCCGCCAATGCGAAATTCCAGGTTATCAGCCTTCACAGGTGTTTCTTTCACCTCTATGTGTTGAGTTGGGGTAATTGGCGGTGGTGGTTGTTTGTTCACGACAGGTGGAGGAGTATATTCTACTCCCCGTTCCATGGCATCTACTTTCTCTGCAAGAAAGGCTGTTCTTCTGGCTAATATCCTTTGGGACTCTTGCAATGCTTTTAATTCTTCTTTTAATTCCTTTATGTCCTGATTCATATTCAACCCCCTAATGGAACAAATAATTACTTGTCGAGATGACGGTCAAATTTGAAATGGGTTAAAGAATTCTCCATGTCCTGAAATACATCTTCCAATTGAGAGGCCACACTACGGATTTCATCCTGGGCATACTCTTCTTTGCGCAGGGTAATGAAATGGGAAAGGCCATACATATTTGCATAAAAGGGCAAACGACGGGCATTTAAGTTTAAAACTACATAAGGTGCCACAGAACCTAACCCTTTTGCAACAAACTCCTCGTACAATTCTTGGGACCGTTTACCCATAGAAACAAGAATATCAATAATTTGATCTCCCTCTTTTTGCCCAATGGCTTCCACTGCTTCTTTAGGAAGAATCATGCCGTAGTTGGTATCAGGCAATTGAATTTGGAAATCAAAGGCCCGATGGCGAATCATCTGATGGTGGCATGCTTCTGAACAGGTGACACCGATCTTTTTCCCGTAAGCCCGCATAACTTCTGGCAACTCACTGAATCGGTTCATTAAAGATGGATCTCCAAGAGTTAAATCCTTGGATTTATCAAAGAAAAGAGCCAATGAATCTTCTTCTCTTTCCACAAAAGGACCGTTATAAATAGGATAACCATTCTCCTGGGTTTTTCTTTCATAAAAGTTTGCAATCATGGATTTTAAATAGGCTGTGGCTTCTGTATGGCTAATTAATGATGGCAATACCTCAGTTGTATGTTTCTTAATTTTCTCAGCAGTCTCCACAAATTCTTGATTAAATCCTTCATGGGCCAATAATTCGGAAATGGCATCGGAAATGGCTCTGGCATTTCCTGTTATAGCCACATTGGCTTTTGTGCTCAGAGGAAGAACGTTTCTCGCATTTTCATAGGCTAACTTTTCTACAGCGGAATCAGACAGTTCCTTATTTTTCTCTTTAATGATGGAAACAAACAAAGGCACCAGTGATTCATAATAAACAAAACATTGTTTCGCAAATGCCTCATAAGCTTCCTTCAATTCCGGATGCTCGTCCAATTCTTTAGGTGTAACTACCCCTTCAGGTTTTTGATACCGCAGACTAAATTCGGTAAAAGAAAGCCATTTTGCAGATTGGACCGTTTCTAAAGCTTCTGTAAACCAGCGAGAAACCCCTTCAATACAGAATTGGGCAAAAGCATGTTCTTTAATACTAGAATGGCCGTAATCTACACCCCATTTTTTCATAAATCCCCCAGCATGGGCCGTTGAATTTTTGAACATGGAAATCATATCGATATCCGGCAATTGGAGCATGTCCTCTTTTATTAAATCATACAGGTTGTCCCTAAACCCTTTAGGGCTACGGCTAACTTTAGCAAAAACAGTGCCGGCGACTTCCGACGGCACATTTTTAATGGCATATACATTGTCTTCAGTACTGGTAACGTAATTGGAAAGTAATTGGTAGTTCATTCGTTCATCCCTCATCTTTATATAATATATCTACAACATGGCTAAAATCGCGTCTCTTCCCTTCATTCCCGCAAAAACGCCCAATTCTTCTGCTGTTTTTGTGACCGATTCCAAAGGAGCCTCCAATAATTGCTCAATGGTCTTAACACCCACTGCTCTTCCTGCGATAATCTGGCGATCGGATAGCCTTTCATTTAGAAGCCCCACATCCAAAGCTCCGCACATAATGTATCCCTTTTCTGTGGTAACCACAAGAAGGGTCGTTTTGGGCAACTTTACAGAAATGGCCACCACCTGATGTCCATCAATGCTAATTGGTTGTACTTCAACCACCTTTATTCCTCCTGTCAATGGCAAAAGTAAAGGATTACATGATAGAATATGACAGGAAGAAACAAGTTGTTCCAGACAGGTCTAAAAGGGAAGCCAATGTTGCAGGTGGCTTTCTTGTAAGGTCTTTTCATTCCCCAATTCTTTTTGCAGCACATCCCGCAAAAACTCGGGAAAATAAAAACGTATATCTTTCCCTTGCTTAAAGGTGGGAAAGACAACGCCAAAAGTAAACATATCAATGGTTCCTATGGTATAGTTACGATTTTCTTGTAACCGTTCATCCCCTACCCATATTTCCCCTATGCGGTGTCCTTCAGGGTACGTAGGATTATAATGGATTTGTGCACCTGCAACATTTAACCATCCAATCACTTTTCCCCGGAAACCAAATCCCCTTAATTCCCTATCGATTACTTCTCGATACAGGGCTTCCTCAAATATGTTCTTCAATTGTTCCCCACTTAACTCCATCTTGCATGGATTAATGGGATGGGGGCATAGTTTCAATAAGTCTTTTTTTGTAATAGGACCAGGGGGAAGGGAAAATAATAAGGTTCCTGAATTAACAATCCCCAGATCTGCCCCAGCCCAGGATTTCAACCCATGCGCCAGTACATTCCCCAAAGGAGATTCTTCGACCCAGGATAGGGGAATTTCCTGCCCAAGATGAACCACTTCCACATCAAGTATTTTCTCAGACTGCTTTTTTTGCCTTTTCAACAAATTGGTTATTTCAACATCCGGCACAAAATCTGCAGTTGGAATGCATGTTGCCACCATTTCTTCGATTTCTTTTGTATGGTTATACCTGATTTCTACCTTACCAATATAGTCTCCAAATTTCCCTGCCTGGCAAATTAACGTATCTCCTACTCTTACCCCTTGTGGCAACAATGTATGGGTATGGGAACCCAGAATAAGGTCAATTCCATTTACTTCGTTAGCTAAATCTAAATCAGCATTATAACCCAGGTGAGATAATAACACCACAATATGTGCTTGACCATGGATTTCTTTTAAGATCTCCTGAACCTTTTCAATAGGATTGATAGGCGTTAATCCTAATAAGCAATAAAACCGTTGGTAAGGGGCAGTTAATCCAATCCATGCCACCTTTAATCCATCAGCATAGTTTTCGATTACGTAGGGTTTAAAAAAAGGGGGGAGTTTTCCTATAATGGAATCCACTAAATTGGCACAAATGACTTCGAAGTTCCCTCTCACATAAAGGCCATCAAACTTTTCCCGGGGAAAGGTCAATCCTTCATTATTGCCTACGGTCACCCAACGGTACCCCATAGCATTCATTAAATCAATGTTCGCCTGGCCCCAGGTGGCTTCCGTTTTCTCATACATGCGATCCATATGGTCACCTAAATCCACAGCAACAGAATGAAACCCCTGCTCTTCTGCCATTGCAGTTAAGGTTTTAATTCCAGTTGCAATCCGCGCCATTTCCCGAAAACGGCTGTGTATATCATTCGTATGTATAATTTGTAACGTATTCCCCTGGCGATTGTCCATCACATCACCCCTTGCCATAGCATTCGTAATGCGAATAGCAATAATACCACCCGTAAGATCCATTCAATGCGATTCCCTGACAATTTGGATGACAGCATTACTCCCAGTTTCCCCCCAATCCAAGAGCCGGGAGCAGTCGCTAAAACCAGAGGCCAAATAATATGGCCTAAAGTAATGTGCATCCCGCTTCCTACTATAGAAGATAAAAGAATATTCATCATAGATGTTGCTGCTGCTATATGTGGAGGAAACCCAAAAAACACAAGCATAAAAGGAACAAGCAATGCGCCCCCGCCGATTCCAAAGAGGCTAGATAATGTGCCTACGAGAAGGGCGATCAGAAAAGCTGGAATTGGGGAATAACCATAGGTATATTCCACACCCTGGTCATCCGTAAAATTCCGTTGTATTTTCCATTGAATAGAACGGGCTTTAAATTTATTGCGGTAAACCAATAGGAAAAACATAAAAATTAGAAAAAGGCCAAAGTAAATATTAAAACTATCCCCATCAAAAAATTTAGTTAACCATGCTCCCAGAATGGCACCTGGCGCACTTCCCATAAAAAATAAAAAGGCGCTTCGATAATCGATCCTTTTCTTCTTCGCATACCCCACAACAGAAGATAGTGAAGTAATAATAATCAAAATTAAGGATGTGCCAACAGCTTGTTGCGGAGTAATGGCCGGTGAACCTGGAATCAGGGAGGATAAGAATAATAAACTTGGGACGAGAATGACCCCTCCACCAAGGCCTAAGAGACTGCCGAAGGTGCCCGCAAAAATGCCCACCAAAAATAATAAAATCCACAACACGACGTCTTCACTCCTATAGGTTGAACATATGAAAGGTTTACCACCATCATACCATATTCTTTTTGCATACCTGGTCCATAATTCCTGAAAAAAGTGTTAATAGACAGAATAGAAATAAAAGTGTAAACTAATTTTAATATTGTTTTTTCGGAGGAGCCTGTCATTGACGGGCTCCTTTTGTCTTTTTTTAGAGAAAAAGTGCACAATAGGAGAAGGAGGAAGAGATGGATAATCAGGCTATTATCGCTATTATTGTTTTTCTGTTAAGTTACGCTTTAATCATTTCGGAAAAAATTCATCGGACCATTATCGCTATTTCAGGTGCAGTCTTGATGATTGGATTAGGCATTATAAACCAAAGTACAGCCATACATCACATTGATTTCAATACCCTGGGGCTTTTAATTGGGATGATGATTCTTGTTTATGTGACCTCTGAAACAGGGGCATTCCGCTATGTGGCAATTTGGTCAGCAAAAAAAGTTAAGGGAGATCCCTTAAAAATCCTCATAGCTTTTGCCTTGATTACAGCAGTGGCATCGGCTTTCTTAGATAATGTAACCACAGTGCTTCTTATGGTACCCATTACCTTTACCATCACACGGCAACTCAAGGTAAATCCTTTTCCTTATTTGATTACGGAAATCCTCGTTTCAAATATTGGAGGAACAGCCACAATGATTGGGGACCCGCCTAATATTATGATTGGCAGTGCTGTTCCAGAATTAACCTTTGGTGCCTTCATCAACAACCTGGCCCTTATTTCTGGCATTATCTTATTAGTAACCCTACCCATTCTGGCTTTCATCTACCGTAAACAATTAAGGACAACAAAAGAATTACGGGAAAGTTTAATGGAGTTAAATGAAAAAGAAGCCATCACTGACTACAAACTTCTTATTAAAAGCGTATCTGTTTTAATTCTTACCATCATCGGTTTATTCTTAGGGCATTTTCTTCATATGGATTCAGCCACCATTGCGTTAGCAGGAGCTTTCCTTTTACTCCTCCTTTCCGGAGAACATCACTTAGAAAGAGCTCTAGAAAATGTAGAATGGACAACCATATTCTTCTTTGTCGGGTTGTTTGTCCTTGTTGGGGGACTTGTGGAAACAGGAGTTATTGAAACCCTGGCCACGCAAGCCATTGTGTTTACGGAAGGGGACTTAACGAAAACATCCATGTTAATTTTATGGATGAGTGCAATCGCATCCTCTTTTGTGGACAATATCCCTTTTGTGGCTACCATGATTCCTTTAATAAAAGAAATGGGGGAATTAGGAATCACCTATTTAGAACCATTATGGTGGGGCCTGGCCCTTGGGGCATGTCTAGGAGGAAACGGAACATTAATTGGAGCCAGTGCCAACTTAATTGTTGCTGGCCTGGCGGAAAAAGAAGAGGAACATATCTCATTTGTTAAGTTCATGCTCATCGGTTTTCCAATCATGATTCTCTCTGTTCTTATTTCAAGTATTTATATTTATTTGCGGTATCTGATTTAAAACTGAACCCCTTGCTTTTTCAGTTGAATAGTTCCCAATCAAGCAACCAACGGCCTGCGTCCTGTATTATATTGGACAAAGGCCGTTTCTATTCCATTTCGGGATTAAAATTTTAGTTGTATTAAATAAAGGAGATTACCTTCTGGGTCACTGAAGTATGCGAAATCCCACCCCAAGGCATCATAATAGGTAAAAAGGATGTGCTCTGATGACAAATGAGACAGTTATTGAGGAATTAAACACCTTATTAAGAGGTACCTATATGGGAATACATTCACTTGAACACTATATCCAAAAGGTCAACAATCAGGATTTAAAGAATAATTTCCAAAAAATACAACTGGAGCAAAAAGAAAATGCCAAAAAAATTGCCGAAAGAATTCAGAATCTGGGTGGAGTTCCCGCTGACGATGAAGGTGTTTCTGGATCTATGCATAGCTTTATGCATAAAATGATGATCCCCGATAATGATAGAAGAATCATTGAGGATGCTTTTGAGGGTTTTGAGAAATATGGAGTACATTATTCAGAGGAACTTGTAAAAGGTGATTTAGATCTAGAAAGTAAACAAATTGTAGATGAGGTAATTAATGATAGTCGAAGACATTCTGAGCAGTTAAGGAATTTACTTCATTAGAAAATCGAAATGATCTAATAAAGAAAACGTATCCTGGGACTTTTTCACTGCATATGTAGAAAAGTACCAACAGACACGTTTTTTTATTCTTCTGTGACAAATTCCCTTATATTTTTCCATATCTCAGGATCGAAGAACCAATTTACATGGAAATTTTGTTTCTTCTTAAAAACAAGTAAAGGATTGAATTCGTTGTAAATCTATTCCAAAAAACAACCACCTAAATCCAGTCCATCGAAACCCTGCGACAGAGTTTCTACCAACAAATATGGGGTAAAACCAGAACTGTTCAAAACCTCGCAACCACACATAAGTATTTCTAAATAAACATCTCCTAATACCCTGAGGGTGAACTGCGAATGCTCCAAATGGTTGAGGAGGAACATGAGAAGGCGGTGGTGAAGTTGGTGCTCCTAATTGTCTTTCAGTAAAATGGTAGTAATTCTCTTCCTGAAATGGAGTTGAACATATATAAGGTTCATAACCATATGAATCGTTATAATACAAAATACAAGCACTCCTTTACTTTTTTTATCACACTTCATCCTATTCTTTAGTCATTGACTTTCAGCTTGTTCGCACTTAAATATGTGTTTACCTATTAAAAAAATAAACGTGTCCCAGGGCTACTCACAATATGAGTGGAATAGTCCCAACAGACAGTTTTATTTTTTATTCAGTAAGGAAATCAATTATTTTTTCCCATATTTCTGGATCGTAGAACTAGTTTCCATGACCGATTGTCCTATTCCGTTTCGGGATTAAATTTCAGCTCTATTAAATAAATGGGATTACCTTCTGGATCACTGAAGTATGCAATTCCAGTTGTTACTTCTTCCATAATGGATTGGAATTCAACACCACGGGATTTTAGCACCTTGATTACTGAATCTAATTCCTGAACTTCTAATCCAATATGAACACTTCCTGATTTTCCCGGATGAGAATCTTGTCCTTCACGAGGATGGAGCAGTCCAATTGTTAACCCTGGTGCTTCTACCTGTAACAAATGGCCTTCTATTCGGTGTTGCACTTTTAATCCAAGGGTATCCATGTAAAATTGTTCGGCTTTTTTTAAATCATCTACTATGATTGTCACACTGCCACTCTTGAACAATATCTATTCCCCCTATATCTCCTTTAATTTCTTCTAAGCAATCTGTATAAGGTTATCCCATGTATCGTCAAAGACACTTCTTTTAATACTTTTTGGCTGTGGGATGATTATTTACCTTTTATATTTTTACTGTAATGTGCTCTGATAACAATCTTGAGACAAAAAAAACAACCTTAAAATAAAAAAAGACGAACTTAAAAAGTCCGCCTTCTACACTAAACGTTATTTTTATTATCCGATACTGCCTTCCATCTCGAACTTTATTAATTATGCATGAAATGGCACGGTGTTGGCATTAAATTGAAGTCACATAAAATAAGGGTTTTACAGTAAGAACTCACAGTTGTCGTTGTGATTTCTTTTCATTTTCTTTTAAAGACCCTTATTGAAGTAAAGCACCCCCCGTTGAAGAAATAGTTGATGTTAATCATACTAGTGAATCAAGGTATCATTTTCATCTATGATTTTTGTAAGCAAATTATCTTTCCATATCATAACCTGACACTGAGAATGTCACGATGCTAATATGCAAGCGAATTCGTTAGTTTTACATTGTCCTCTCTTTTAACGTTCCAAACTATTTAGTTTTTGTTTCAAAGCAAAAGCTTTTGCTCGACGTTCTTTTAATTCCATAATACGAGTTTCGCTAACGTTAATTTTTTCAGACCGCAAACGTTCAATCGCTTCATCAATGATTGCAATTTCGTTGTCGTAGTCTTTAAGTTTTCGATAGGTCATTGCATACGACTTATACAATACTGGAGCATTGTAGCCGTTGTATCGTGCTAAATCAAATAATTCAATAGCTTGTTCGAGGTTGCCAGCTTTTCGTTCCTTATCACCTTTTTCCAAATACGGCATCCCTTCATCATAACCTTTTTCCCAATCGTGCAGGTTTTTTATTTCTTTTAATGGAACTCGATTATGGATTGGATTAATTGGTATCCCTTCCATTGAAAATGTTTCAACTTCGCCAAATTTTTCTTTTAAATACTTCCAGACATCAATTAAATGATAAGTTGGTATGTTTCGCCCCAACTTCTCTAATGCTTGCTTTTGATCTATTTCGTAATTCATCACGTCATCGTCGCCAATATATATCCATGCAGTTACTGATTTTGCATATTTGCTTTTAAGTACTTTATTTCCGTTTGCCGACAATAATGCTATTGTTTCCCCTTGATACTTCTCTAATTTTTCGCCATAAATGATATTAATTTCATCTCGGATATTTCGAGTAATAAAAACTACGGCCTTTAAATTTTCGTACTTAACTTTATCAAATGAGCGAGGTTTTATTTCAAAATAATGTTCATCTATCTCACATGCGTAAAAACATGGGGCTGTTTCGAATTGAGGTTCAGGTGTGTTAGGACTTCGGTCGTATCCGTTACCTCTTTTCGTTAATAATGGGGTTATTCGGTTTGTTAGTCTATCATTTGTTTCATTTAGTATTCTCGTCATTTCTTTACTCTCTAGCTCTATTGCTTGTTCTTCAGTTAACCCCGTTCCAACAAAGCGAGAGTCCGTATCATACATTTCGCAAATCTTTCCAGCTTCATATGCTCGTTCATGGAAAGCTTTATAACGGTCCCCGCGTCCTTTTCCAACATAAAATATTTCTCCAGTATTCTTAATAAACCATTCATACACATAAAAATCTGTTGCTGTACTACCTGTAGAAACGCCCACTGGTGATGAAGAAATAGAAAGGCCATAGTTTTCGTCAGTTGAAATATTCATAGTTATACCCATACCTATTCCAGTATCGTTAGCATTTTTAGACGGTTTACTCGTATTTTCACGTTTTTGCAATTCTCCCATATCTTCGAGGTCTTCCTGATTACTATTCTGTTTATCTAGCATTTTATTTCCAAAAAGTTTGCTAAACAACCCCATTTTAACAACCCCTTTTGACTTAATAGATAAGGAATCTTTACTTGCATTTTACCAAATAGCCATATATGGACTTAAAATCATTGATTGTTGATTTCGAATCAAGTACCCACCTAGTTGAAATTGATACTATAATTATACAGCAAAAAAGGTATAATTCCCTCAATTATGAGGTATTATACCTTTTTGACTTTAAGTGGACTTTTAGTGCCCTCCTGTGAAGGTACGCTTATTTTCTATTTCAGGCTTACTGTTTAGTGGGCATTACCTTTTCTATCTATTTTTTATATGTAACTTCTGTGGATACAGTAGTACGATTTTCAACATTTATTTTAGATTCAATCTTATTTTTAATGACTGAATATAAATCAACCTCTGTCTCAGGTGCTTCAATACTTACTACTAAAGAATATCTAATCTTCGAATCATATTTTTTTAAATTTGTTCTAAGTTTCCACCACCCAGTTATTGGGAAAATGGCTATTTGATTACTTTGACTCAATTCACTTGCAGTTCCTTCCCAAATATCAGAATGAACTGACCCTACGTTTCTATTAGTTGGTCCGATAACCCAACGGTTGCTATCGTTTTTTACATCACCTTTGTCTTCTTCATCATCTCGCATAGCCTTATTAATTCTCTTCAAGAAATTATCTTGATCCTCAATTGAATTATTCACATCAAACTGCAGACCACAAGAAGGATATCGGTATTTATCTTTCCAACCAACTTCTCCAGGACCTGGTTCAATAAAATAAGACAATGTGACTCGCATCTTTACATTTTTATCTTCTAGGCTAAGTAATACATCATCTGGCCAGGGTATATTATGAATATGCATTTCTTTTGAAGTGATACTTCCTCTATTCTTCTTATAAAAAGGTTGAATTTCATCTTCTATAATAAGATTAACTCTATTAGAAACACTCCAGAGTGCTTTCGAAAGATTTGGCACACCATATCCACAAGTTCTCAATAAATTTCTATAATCCATTCTTTTTGGGGGATTATTCTCCAAACAAGCATTTTTCATTGTATCTGTCCATTCAGTTGAATGAATCATCAAAGCCCTTATCGTTTCTGGCCATAGTTCAGGATAATGATGTTGAATATTCGCACCAATCCATGCCGCTTGAGCTGTTGCAGAACTTGTCATACTAACTGTATCGAATGATTTCCCCGTCACAGCATCTTTACTTGTCGTCAATAGTTGTAGATCTGGTAATTCCGTATAAAAATTAGAACCGGTATCATAAGCTAAATTCCCGCCCTCTAAAACTATATCCGGTTTCACCGGCCATTTAATACTCCACGTAAGTGAGCTTGAGGTAAATGGTGAGAAACTTCCAGGTTCCACAACTGGCTGAAATGTACCACTTAATTCTTCAGGTATTTGGTATTTGCCTGTATACGCACCTACAGTAATAGCATTCCAAGCTTGTGCAGGATCTTCAATTGCATGGTTGGTGACAGCTGTTGTTACATCACCTGATTCGATAATCTCCGGAACAGATGTATTTCCTGCAGAAATGAACATTAGCTTTCTCTTTATATCCGTTGACTCAATTACATTTGCACCTGAAATAATTGAATCAATCGCTCCTGACCATGAGGAAGGTCGACCATCACTTTTAAGTGTATTGGTGGGAGCCGTAACAGCCATACATATGGCTCTATTAGTATCAGGATTTTGTATTTCCGCTAAGCTAATAGCACTTTCGGTAACATAACCATACAATTCTCGTTGATTATCATCACTACGATCAAATAATTTTACGGACTCTAAAAAGTGATTAATTACTACAGGATCAGTATTTTCAAGTTTATCTTCAAGCGTAAAGTAAGATGCAATTCCAGCCATTCTCGTACCATGATCAGCAATGTCATACACACCTTTTGTATGATCTACTGCATGCATATTTTCATCTTTTAAAAGTGGCGATAGCAAATCATGCCCATTATTAACGCCTGTATCAAGTAAACAGACTGAAGTATTGGACTGTTCTGAGATATCTAGTCTTTCTACTAAATCTATTACAAAGTCCCTTTGATCTAATTCAGAAAGCTGCTCAAAAAAACCCGTTGGAGTAACCATAATTCTAAATTCAGCAATTCTAAAACTTAGCCATTGCAATTCTGATAACTGCTGCTTATTGGCTCTTACTCCTAATACAATTCTCTCTGGGAATACTATTTTTTGATTCTTATGCTGGATATTTCTTACATCACAAATTCGGAAAAATTCATCAATAATAGTGTCTATTTCCTCTTTCATATCGAACATTATCCATACTTCACACCATTTTGGAATTTCGTTGGGTAATTCGCTTTTATCACTCATCCAGAGAGCATCGACCATTGCAAGATTAATACTTTCAATTGTTCCAATTACTTTTTCATTTTTCTCTGTCTCTTTGTATTTATTTATTTTTTTAATAAAAAAATCCCTTTGATTTTCAGGGACAAAAATAGTAGAGCTTACAACGTTCTGCTCCTCACCATCATCTTCATTTTTTATATTACAAATCCTAACTTTTTGTGCTACATTTTCCAGTCCTTTAGTAATAAGATCATAACCAGCCTGACCCTTAATTTCCAAATATACTCCGTGTCGAGAAGATACCGAAACAGTCCCCAATGCTTCCTGCTGTTCTTCAGCTTGTTCCCACGCTCTTTTTAATTTTTCTTCTATTCGATCTGCATGGCTACGTCTATTAGATCTAATGGGATAATTACCTTTTCCACCCATGGAGGAAACTGGTGTGTAATCAATCGCTTGGGAGGATTGACTAACATATAAGTTGCTTAAATTTAATTTCATTTATTTATTAAGCCTCCTTATATTTATAATAATTTTTCCGGTCTTTAATGTAATTTAATAGTATGTTTTTTGTAATCAACTGATCTTCTAAAATAGAATACTTGACTGCTTCCTCACACGCTTTAACAATATCAGCGTGATTTAATCCTCGTGCCTCTTTGTACACATCATCTGTAAAAATATTATTAGATGCTTTACCATGAAGCTTCATCTTAAACAGCCTTGTGATTTGTTCGATATCAGGATTTTTATATTCCATTACATCATCAAAACGCCTAAACAGAGCATTATCTAAAATACTTGGATTATTGGTTGCTGCAATGATAATACTATAGGATTCATCATCTTCAATATTTTGTAAAAACGAATTTAAAATTCTTCTCATCTCACCTACATCATTATCTAAATTTCTATCTGATCCTATGGCATCAAACTCATCAAATAAATATACCCCCCGAATTTCCTTTATCTGATCAAATACTTGTCGAAGCTTTGTACTTGTTTCCCCCATGTATTTCGTTATCAACCGATCAAATTGTATTACATAAAGCGGTAAATATAACTCGTTCGCTATAACCGAAGCAGTCATGGTTTTTCCTGTACCAGGGTCACCTACAAGTAAAAGTTTTGACCGATTCATAAGTCCATTTTTTCTTAATAGCTCTTTCTTGTGATACTCATTGATTACACGTTTAATTTTCTCTTCTATCTCAACCGAAACAATTAAATCAGATAAATGAACATGATTCATCTTCTGTTCAAGAATGTCTAATCCCTTATTTAATGCTACAACCTTATTATTGCTTAAATATTTAGGGCTTTGAATAATTTCTTTAATTTCTCGAGCATTTGCTGTATGACCTACTTTTGCCTCGTGTGCTGCAATTTGCAAAACAACAGTTTTAAATTTCTCTTCATTACTATCGAAATGCGCCCTTATTAAAGCTTTAATCTGTTCTATTGTAGCCATGCGGATTCACCTACTTTCTTTTAGAAGTGCTTATGATAAAAATATAAGGCACATACATCTTTTGTGCCTCAAAAGATAGTGGTAAAGTATGCTTAAATTATATTGTATGTCAAAATTACCATTTTGTTACAATACATAGATTCTCTCGTTATTTTATCACTCAATGTCAAGCTTCTCAACTACATCAGTTGGTTCATTTCATGTTGAATAGCCGTTGAATAGTCATTTTCATTTATAAATATTTTCTTCTTTCTTTGGTGCTATTTTTATGTAATTTATTGTGCTTTTTATATTGCTGTTTTATATGGCAATTTAGTTTTTGTACTCCAAAACGGAATTAGTTGTTTAGTAACGGGGTCTGTTTTCTTAGAAACTAAGTTTATAGCGTAAAGCTACTCTTCCGTCTCTTATTATATAAGGTAACTCTGTGTAGAATTCTATATCCTCAACTATTTCCTCACCTTCATCGTATCCATGTTCAATACGAAAACGGTTATATATGTATGTTATACATCGACTTTTGGATGAAAAAACACATATCTCATTCCCCATCTTATCTAACAAAATTGTCATAGCTTGATTAGGACTACGAAAACTATTAACCATATGGTCAGAATTCTCTTTGTAAGTAACCCATTCCAAATTACCTTTTTTTGGATTTAATCGGTCAGAATCTATATGGTTAACAATTGGTTTGTTATCAGGATTAGGTATAAATGCTATTGCGACCAGTCGATGAACTAATAGCTGTTTAGGTTTATTATTAACTCTTAAGGCAACAAACTTATACCCATTATTATTAATATGATATGTCATTAGTTTACCATTAGTTATATTTAATACATCGCCATCTGTATTTATCATGTAATTCGGACAACCTTCAACTTTTTTCCATTCACCAACTGATGTAATTTCTTTTATTTTATAAAAAGTTTGTATATCCATGTGTCACATCCTTGGGACCTTTTCCCTCATCAATCTTGTCTCCTCTCATTTACCCCCTTCTTAAACTGTACTGAACCGTTAGTTCAATAATAATTATTTCAAATAGTAAAACCATTTACAACAAAAAAAGCAAGAATTGCCCCCTACTTAGAAACGATAATTTTATACTGTTGGTGTTGGTCTGATATGTGATACTAATTTTGCATTCGTCAAAGCAAAATCACTGTTGATTCTTGCTCTAATTTTAATCTGTCCACGGTTGAAGGCATCCCTGATTTAGCAATATCAATCTGAGGCCCACCTTCAGATTCAGGTGCAAGCCTTAAATTTGTATCAAATCGATTGGGGCATAAAACCATCAAAACAACAGCGAGTACTCACCTTGATATTACCGAAAAAATAAAAAAAGACGAACTTAAAAAGTCCGCCTTCTACACTAAACGTTATTTTT
>CALNBV010000066.1 GCA_937874515.1 uncultured Paenibacillaceae bacterium
ATGTAATTCACCATAGGTTAATCTTCGTGTAAGGTCGTAAACCGCTTCACCTTCTGGCCTTTCTGCAACCGCCTGAGCAAACAACTGAGAAATAGAAACTAAACGTTTTTCATTGCCCATTCCTTCACCACTCCTCTACAATCGTTCCCAGATTGCTGCAATGCCCTGACCACCACCAATACACAAGGAGGATACACCGTACTTTTTGTTTCTTCTTCCCAGTTCATAAATTAAGGAAAGGGAGATTCTCGCACCAGAAGCGCCTAATGGATGGCCAAGGGCAACTGCACCGCCGTTCACATTCCCGATTTCCGGGTTGAAACCTAACTCTTTTTGGCAGGCCAAATATTGAGCGGAGAAGGCTTCATTAATTTCAACTAAATCTAAATCTTCTATTTGCATATCTGCTTTTTTCAGAGCCTGGCGAATGGCCTCCACCGGCCCAATTCCCATGTATTTCGGTTCCACGCCAACAGTTCCCCAGGATACTAGGCGTGCTAGGGGTTTTAAGCCTCTTTCTTCTGCGTATTGCGCAGAGGCCAGAATCACTGCAGCTCCCCCATCATTAATGCCACTGGCATTCCCTGGCGTGATAACACCGCCTTCTTTAAAGCGTGGCGCCATTTTATTTAACACTTCTAAACTAGTATTGCGAGGTTGTTCATCTTGATCAATGGTCTTCGTGCCTTTGCGCTCTTTCACCACAACAGGGACGATTTCCTCTTTAAAGTATCCTGTCTCAATCGCCTTCAGGGCTTTTTGATGGCTATTGTAAGCATGTAAATCAATTTCTTCACGGGTTATATTGTATTTTTCCGCCACATTCTCTGCGGTAATGGACATGGTGCAATCCCCATAAGGATCATAGAGGGCTTCCCACAAATAGTCCTGCATTGCTGATTCCCCTAATTGAAGGCCGGTGCGAGCTCCCCTTACCACATAAGGAATCTGGGTCATATTTTCTGCGCCCCCTGCAAGGGCGACCTTTGCCTCACCTGTTTGAATCAAACGGGCTGCAGTGGTAATGGCTTCTAATCCCGACCCACACAAACGGTTTACCGTTAATCCTGGTACAGATTGGCCCACCCCGGTTTTTAAGCCCACATGGCGAGCCATAAAAATAGCATCTGGACTGGATTGAATCACATTGCCAAACACCACCTGATCAATCTCATCCCCAGTAATTCCCGCTTTAGCAACGGCTTCTTTAGCTGCAATGGTACCTAACTCAATGGCTGATACATCTTTAAAAGCTCCACAAAACTTGGCAAAAGGAGTACGTGCACCTTCTACTAACACCACATCATGATTTTTCATCCCAGACACCTCATCTTCCCACAAAATTCGGTTTTCTTTTTTCCGCAAAGGCCTTCATGCCTTCTTTCCGGTCTTCACTGGCAAAAGCGCTGTTAAAACAAGCAGTTTCCAAGTATAAAGCACTATCCAAATCGGAATTGGCTCCTGCATTGACGGAGGTTTTCATCATATTCATGGCGATAAGGGGTTTTTCCGCTAATTTTAAGGCCCACTCCCGTGCCACTGGCAACACTTCCTCCTGGGGAACCACTCGATTCACAATGCCATAGTCATAGGCTTGCGCTGCGGAAATCATCTCTCCAAAGAAAAGCAATTCTTTGGCACGAGCCTGTCCAATGATTCGCTGTAAGCGCTGGGTGCCGCCTCCCCCAGGAATAATGCCTAAGTTGATTTCTGGCAGAGCAAATTTCCCTTTTTCCGAACTAATTCTGAAATCACAGGCTAAAGCTAACTCGCAGCCTCCCCCAAGGGCCAGACCATTAATGGCAGCAATAACGGGTTTAGATAAGCCTTCAATTTTTTCAAAGGCTTTACGAGACACTCGGCTCATTTCAGACATGGCGAGAAAATCCAGTTGGACCATCTCATTAATATCCGCCCCTGCAGCAAAAGCCTTCTCCCCACTGCCTGTTATGATGATTACCCGCACTTCCTGGTTTTGTTCCAATTCTTCCATCAGCAGATAAACTTTAGAAAACAGTTCCTTATTTAAGGGATTAAAAGGAGGACGATTCAGAGTAACGATGGCAACCTGATTCTCAACTGAAACTTCTACTAAACTGTATTGATTCATCGGGTTGTCTCCTTCTCTGCCTTTTGACCCGGGGTATGATCATACCAACCTTCTCCCGCTTTCTTCCCTACTTTACCTGCTTGCACCAAACGGCGGAGGGAGATGGGTGCTGCAAAGCGATCATCTTTAAATTCTTCATAGAAGTAATCCATGACGAAAAGGCCAATATCTACACCCGCGTAATCCTGTAAGGTAAAGGGACCCATAGGATAATTCAGTCCAAGGGTAACAGCTTTATCGATATCTTCAATGGAGGCCACACCTTCATCCGCTAAACGAATGGCTTCAATAAACTGAGGAATCATAATGCGGTTTACGATAAAACCTGGAGAATCTTTTTTCACTTCAATGGGTTCTTTCCCCATCTCTCTGGCGAAATCCATTAAAGCAGCGATGGTTTCATCACTGGTTTTGAGCCCTCTTACTACTTCTACTAATTTCATGACTTGTGGTGGATTAAAGAAGTGCATGCCTGCCACTTGCCCTTGCCGTTTCGTCGCTTCTGCAATGACAGTGATGGACATGGAGGAAGTATTGGTTGCTAGAATCGCTTCCGGGCTAAGAATGTCATCAAGTTTCGCAAATAAGTCTTTTTTCGCTTCTAAGTCTTCAATAATCACTTCAATGGCAATGTCCGCAGGGGCAAAATTTTGCAGGTCAGTGGTTGGTTGGATGCGCCCTAACACTTCAATGCTTTGTTCTTCCGTCATTTTTCCCCGTTGAATACTTTTTTCCATGAATTTATTCATTCGATCCAGGGCTGTATTTAAGATCCCTTCATTTAAATCCCAAAGAATCACTTGAAATCCGCTTAAGGCTGCCAGATGGGCAATGCCGCTTCCCATGGTTCCTGCACCAGCTACACCGATCATTTTTTTAATGCTTGCCATTATTAAGCCCCCTTTTCAGTTGTCTGAATATTCTTAACATGTTTAGATTATAAAACAGGGGGCCTACCTAAAAAAACGTCCACCGTGTAGGAATAAAAAAGGATTTTTCCTACACGGTGGACAAAAGGATTTATTCATAAAGGTCATATAATTTATAAGCTAACATCACATTAAAGCGTTCTTCCACATCAGAAATGTCCACACTTAACAAGTCTGCTATCTTTTCTAAGCGATATTTTAGAGAACTGCGATGGATAAAAAGAGATTCCGCTGTTTCTTTCAAATTGCCGTTCCAATACACGTAGGCTCGCAAGGTATCAAATAAATCCCTTCCCTTATCCCCTGAATCAAGGAGGGGCTTCAAATACTTATCACAAAAAGCCTGTACTACAAAGGGATCCTTGATATTATATAAAACCGTATAAGACCCTAAACGATCAAAACTCATATATCCCTTCGTAGGAAATCTGTCGGATACAATGCGAAGGGTTTGTAGGGCTTGCTTATAACAAGAATAGTAATCCTCCATTTCTCTTGCCCAATCGCTAATCCCCATAAAAACCTCACTGTTTGGAAATTCCAGCTTAATAATTCTTTTTATTCGTTCATAAAGCCCTTTCCAATAATCGTCCTTCACTTGGTCCTGCCTCTCAGGAACCAAAATAAGATAGTTCCCTTCTTTTCGAGCCAGCACCAATCCTGCATCCCACTGAAGCAAATGATCCCGTAACTGGTCCACCATCCATGTTTTTTTTCCTTCTACGTCTATTAAATTAAGTTCCTCTTCCCCCGTCAGAAAGGTAAAGACACTAATCTTATGGGGTTCAAAAAGGTTTAAATTAAACAAATTACAATACTCTACTACTTTTCCCTTATTCGTGATTTTCTCAGCAAATAGTTGGTCTAGAAAACTCCCTTTTACCTGTTCTTTCACTTCTAGCACGAGTTTCTGCTTAATGAATTGGATGGCGAATACATTCAGTGCCTGATTAATGGTAATGCGGAGAGTCATATCCAGTTGGCTTTCATTTATTTTCAAACATAAAAACCCTAACCCTTCTCCTCCGCCAACAATGGGCCAAATTCCAAAGGATTGGTTACTTCCAGGGCGAATCCAATGTTCCCCCTGGATGATCAATCTAAGATCTTTCTCTCGCCGGATCCATTCTATGATTTGTTCTATTTGTTCTTGCTCATCTTCTTTAGGACATGAAAAAATAGGCCGCATAAAACGATCCAATAGAAGGACGGAACAATGCAACAACTGGGATAGGGTTTGGGTTAGACCTGAAAACTCCTCACCTACCAGGGTTTGCTTCACTAATTCCTGATGGTGAACCATCATTTGCTCTAACCGGTTTTTATCCTTTTGTTCATTGCGATACAATCTGGCATTTTCAATCATTACAGAAACATGGGAAGATAATAGGCGCAAAAAATTTAAATCCTCTCCATCAAAGGCTGGGCCCTCTAATGAACGTGACACATGAAGTACACCGATGGTTTTCCGATTGACCACAAGAGGAATGGTCATTTCCTGCCCGCCAACCTTCTCTAATCCAGGAAACAAATCAGACAGTTGAAAAGTATCCCTCATATCAATGACAACAGGCACGTCCAAAGAACCAAAGGTAGGAGGTTGATAAATGAGGCAATGATTCCATTCATCATAAAGGTATACACAGGCTGAATCTGCATTGGTCCCTTTTCCCGCTTGTTCCACAATACCTTCCATTAAACTTTCTGTGGATTCTCCCAGTAACAGATTATCTTTGACCCACTCAATTCCTTTGATTTTTCTCTTTTCCTGTTCTTTCTGGATTGCCAGATTAATGGCAACGGCTATATCATTGCCAAATTCAATAAATAACTTATGTACATCGGACAACAATAGGACATCACTGCGAAAGCCAATGACACAAACACCGTAACTGTCCATTGCGTTTTCTTTAATAGGAACGGTAAACCAGGCTGAAAAACCTTCTGCCTCAATGCTTTGCAATAAAGCACAGTGGTTTGGGGTTTCAACAAAGTCATAATTACACAGGGGTTCATCGAGAAACTCTTCAGTTATTAAGGCAAGTTCTAAGGGGAATTGTTGTTCGAAATGAGGGCTTGTCCCTTTGTGGCTTCTATTGAATAAATACTCGCTATCTTTTAAGAGGATGGAAACGTAGTCACATGTAAACTGGTTCCAAAAGGAATCAATCAAATAATTCAAGGTTTCTTGCAGGGTATTAAATTTAATTAATTGTCTCGCTGTTCGACGAAGATGGGTGTCTATTTTCTCTACTAATCGTTCCTTTTTGCCACGATCAATCAAATGTATCACCCCGGATGAGTTATATTCAAAATTGTCTGATATTCATTATACCAGGAATTTCTATTTTATCCTCATCCCTTTTTTGAATTGTTGAATTTGTTGGTCCAGGTTTTCATTCAGCTGGACTAATTCATCTTTCATATGATGAAAGGAAGGAATTTGATATAAGGGTTTATCGGATAAATAAGGGCTTTTGCTCATCTTCTTTTTCACACATATCCCACCTTATGCTGTACTTTCAACTAAATGTATTATCTGTTTCGTCAGGATATGTTTATTCTAGACGAATTGCTAAGAATCAATTCGTGCCTCTTGCTCGCCGACATGGATGTTTGAAAATGACGGTCAACTTCTCTCCGGGCGCGCCTTCAAAACATCTGGGTATCTCAGGAAGTGAGACTGTTGAAGGCTTATTTCGCCCTTCTTTCAGTTTCCCTAGTATCGGCTCGCAAAAAGGCAACTAATTTGATTCATTAGCAAACTCATTAACTGACCTTACGGTCTCATTTCAAAAAAAGGGTAGCCATCGTTACCCATAAACTTACAGATACTTCAAGTATAAAAAAAAGACATGAGGAGATTCCCCATGTCATTAATTCGTGTGTATTCTTTTTCGCTGTCCTTTTAATAGTGCCAGGGCTTCTTCACTTTCTTCAAATAATTCTTTTGTTGCAAGTACCGTTGGAATCGTAGGAAGAGTGACGGAAGGCTTTTCCGACAAAAAGGGAGAATCTGAATGTGCAATGGCAGAACCATATTCATATTGAAAAGAAACAGACTTCTTCTTACGTCTCATTTGCCCACGACTCTCCTTTCCCTGTTCTTTAGTTTCATATTACCAGAGTTATCTAGTTTCTTCCACTGTTGCTTCTTTATCCTCAGTGGCATGGTACCAGCTATGGATCATGGCAATATTTAAGATATTGGATACATCAATTTGGTGGATGACATCTTTGTCAGTCATAACAACAATGACTACAGGGTATAGGTTGGGTTTATGAAAAGGTATGAAATTCATTTGCTTGCTGATTTCAAGAAATTCCCCATTAGAGATGGTTGTTTTCTGTTCTTCATTTAGTTGTATGCCTAAACTGCTCCCTAACTCACGGATAAATGTATCCAGATCTGGAATGCTTAATACGGCAATACGTTGATGGCACTCTTGGGCGTAGGGTTCCATGAATAATTCTAAACTATCACGGTACTCTACTGAACTTTCCCAAATGGTTGTCCCAAACTGGTCTGGCAAAACCCTGCTGACAAAGGTTGTGAATACCTGGCTTTTGCTCTGGGTTTTTTCAATGGCTAATTTCATGTTCTTATTCGTTCTTTCCATGTGCTGTACACCTTTAGGGACGAACTCTGCACCTGCAATTTTTGAGATCATGGGTGTGAGAAAAATAGCCAAATCTACAAAGATAAACATAGAAACCAACATCCCAAATATGGCCCATTGGGATTCCTCAAAACCCTTTTCCCCTAAAAACATGGCAATACCAATAATAAACAAGAAGTACCAGGACCTGCGAAGATTTTCAATATGGTACTGAAACCAGTTGCTAAAAACCCAACTAATGAATAGCATTAACCCTACATATGTAAGAAGGAGTTCCCATTTATGATTCTTAACAAAAACAGAAATTGGATCGCTAAATAGATAAACAATAATTAGGATCGCTACTAAACTGCCTATTTTCCAAAACCAACTTCTATCTTTCTCGATATGCCCTGGCAAATTTACCCACCCCCTAATGCCATTCTACTATAAAAATTCAAAGAAAAAAGAGGCTAATTTTCCAGCCCCTTTTACTAGATTTCACTGTATTAAAATAATAAATATTGTACGGCAAAGAAATGGAGGATGGATCCAGCAAGAACGAATAAATGCCAGATGGCATGATGGTACTTAAATCCTCGCCAAACGTAGAACACCGTGCCCATGGTGTAAATGGCGCCACCAATAATTAAAAAAGTTAAACTCGTGGAATTTAAATTTTTCATCAAGGGATCCCAGGCAAAAACAATGAGCCAGCCCATGGCTACATACAGCAAGGTTGAAATGACGAGGAATTTCTTCACAAAGAAAACTTTAAAAACAGTCCCGCCAATGGCTAATCCCCATACAATCCCGAATAAGGTCCAACCTAGCCATCCTTTCACCCCGATAAATAGTAAAGGTGTATATGTACCCGCAATAAAAAAGTAGATTGCTGAATGGTCTAAAATCTCGAAAACATCTTTCGCTTTCCCCTGTGGAAGGGCATGAACAAAGGTAGAAGCGAAATAGACAAACATCATGGTCACGCCAAATAAGGTGAAACTGACAATATGCCAGGCATTTCCGTACTGTGCAGAATAAACGATAAGCAATACTAAAGCTGCGATACTTAACAAAGCTCCAATCCCATGAATAATGGCATTGGCGATTTCTTCCCCTTTTGAGAAGACATGTGTTTTAGCCAAGAATATCACTTCCCTGTTATGAGCATTGCTTCAATTATAACTTAATTTGTTTTCAAAGACTTCCAATATGTCTTCATTCCATTACTTTTTAATACCGAATTTTTCGGTACCTGTTTAAATAGAGGAATTAAATTAAACAGATCTACTGAAGATGCTGCTGCATTTAATAGAACTAAAAACTTTACTATTTGTGTTAGTAGACCCAACAGACCTAGTATGAACCTCTCATCACTAAAGTGACGAGTTTCTAATGTTTCAACGTTATATGATGCTTAACATTAGGGGGCGAGACACAACGCCCTCTATCCCATCAGCAAATGCGTTAGGGACTACTTTTCTTATGA
>CALNBV010000067.1 GCA_937874515.1 uncultured Paenibacillaceae bacterium
TAACACAAATCAGATGGAGTCTTCTTGCCGAAACGGATAAAATGACATAATCAATAAAAAAGAGATGCTATAAATCAAATCGTGCCAGTTCCTCGCCGACAATGATGTAATACTGACGGGAAGCTTCAATCCGGGCGCGCCTTCAAAACATCTGGGCAGCCCATGAAGTGAGACTGTTGAAGGCTTTTTTCGCCCTTCTTTCAACTTCCTCGTATCGGCTCGCAAAAAGGAAACTGATTTGATTCATTAGCATCACTCAACCACTAACCTTACGGTCCTATTAATAAAAAAACTTGGCTAGCGCCAAGTCGAATGAGATTTACTTATAAATTCACTACCCTGTTTTATACCGTCCTGAAAAAAGGGGTAATCTTCCACAAAATAATCAAAATAACCCCGATATGTTGAAGGTTGGATAATTTGAATATCGATTGGATGGTATCTTTGATGAGTTACGATCCCTTCGTCAATGAGTTTGTTAATCAGGCGAATATTTCTTAACTCGGAATGCAAGGCATTTTTAAACAACATTTTTAATAAAAAATCCTGGGTATCAAAATAATTTTCAATTTTATGAAGAGATTTTTCAATGGATTCCACTGTAATCAAGATAATTTTACTCGCTTTTTTTAAAGGACCAATTACGGGATTAAACTGATAGGCTCCATCATACTCACCCTTGCGTTCCCCATATTGCAATAATTGGAGACTATTACGAATCCCCTCCGCACTCATCTCTTTTACAATATAGTCTTTCGTCTCCCCAGGTTCCAAGTTTGTTTTCATCATCGCGGCTTCATTTAAATAAAGAATGGCTTTATCTTTTTCATAATGATAGGCATTGATCATAATACCAACAGATGAAGCAGAAAAGCGCTTTGCCATTTTCTCATAAAAAGAATCTGGATATGTTGGATGAAATACTTTCGCCGGAAAGAAGAAATTCATCCATTGTTTTGGTTCGGAAAATGGATAATTCTCGGCAAACCGTTCCATAGGATGAATGGGACGAAACTTACCAGAAACACCGAACATCACATTTCTCATGAATTGCAACTCATCAGGAATAAGATCCCTTTCTTCTTCTGTAAATTCCTCATAATATTGTTGAATCGCTTCGGGATTAGAATCTAAGTATAAATAGGTTGAATAAATAGCTCCGCTGGTTGCGGAAATCAATTCAGGTTCAATTTCGTTTTTGCGAAACTCATACAAAACACCGGCGGCAAAGGCATTCATTCCGCCAATTCCCTGGATAGCAAGGGCTAACATAGAAATCCCCCTTCTCTTTATAAATAGGCACTCTCTTTACCTATTCATGAAAAAATGGGGGATTCCTTCCATTCTATGCATCTTTTTGTTTTCTCAATTTAGGAAACAGATGAATTCGAAGATTATCTTCTAAACTACGGAAATTAACATGCCATTTATAACGAAGGGAAACCATTCGTAATAAGGTTACAAAAAACATTACGGTAAACAATTGAATGGAGTTATGAATATCAACCCATTGATAGAAAATGATAACCCCAACAATTACGCCCCATAAAGCATAAACCTCTTGATGGAAGACCATGGGTTTTCTCCGGGCAAGAACGTCCCGCACAACGCCTCCACCTACCCCTGTTAGTACAGCGCATAAAATCACACCACTAATGGGGAGATGTAATTGAATGGCAAATATGGACCCTTGAATGGTAAATGCGGCCAAACCAATGGCATCAAAGAAATCGTTCCAATTATTCCACGATTTAATCCAATCCTTTGGCATTAAATAAATGATGGTTATAGCAATAAGGGCTGCTGTAAAGAGAAAGCCCTGCTCCCAAAAGGGCTTTACAGGTACTCCTACTAAAACATTTCGCATAATCCCCCCGCCAAAAGAAGCCGCTAACCCCAAAATATAAACGCCAAAGACATCATACTTTTCCTGAAGGGCAACAATGGCGCCTGTAAAAGCATAAGCAACAATCGCAATAATATTAATAATATCCCAGGTTAAATTGATCACCTTTGTTCACCCTTTTGACAAATTTCCTGTACAAAAACAGACAATCAATATTATACATGGAATTTATTTTTTCTGTATAGAGGAAATTTAAAAATAATTTACTCTGACCAAAACCGATGATCAAGGGTGCGATACTGAACCGCTTCAGACAGATGTTCCTCTCCCACTTTCTCATCCCCAGCAAGGTCAGCGATGGTTCTTGCCATTTTGATGATCTTATCAAAGGAACGATTACTAATCCCCAGGGAATCATACAGAGAATGAAGCCACTTTTCCGATGAACGGCTTAAGGGAATGTAATGTTTAATCCATCTGCCTGAAAGGTCTGAGTTAAACTGAAAGGACTTTCCTTTAAACCGCCCACTCTGGATCTCTCTCGCCTTTTCCACACGTTCCTTTATTTCTTTAGAAGAAGGTCCTGTTTCTTGTCTCATTTCCTCAACATCCACCCTGGGGACTTCAATTTGAACATCAATCCGATCTAAAAATGGACCGGATAATTTTTTACGGTATCGTTTCACTTCATACTGGCTGCAAGTACAAGCGTGTTGATCTTTTTCGAAACCGTTAAAACCACAGGGACACCCGTACAGACTTAAACCATGGATTAATGTTAACGAAATCGGAAAATATTCCGGTTATTAATATGAAGGAAGTTCCTCTAGATACTCCTGGGGGAAGAATCAGACAAGCACGATTAGAAAAGAACATGTTTATTAATGAGGTGGCCAAGCAAGTTGGAATTACAAAAGAGGCTTTAAGTTCAATGGAGAGAAATAAAATCACCCTAAAACTGGAAACTTTAAAAAAGCTTTCTATTATATTAGAAAAACCAATCTGGTACTTTGGATGTTTTGAAAATCTTCCTGAAGTGACTTTTGGGGACAAAATTAAGAAGGCCCGTTTATATTTAGGTTTGGAAAAAGGGGAATTCGCTAATCTATTTAATGTAGATAAAAAATCTATATATAACTGGGAAAATGATTTATTTAAACCCAAAAATCCAGAATTTATTCTAGAAGCTATTGAAATAATAAAAAAAGAGCGTGTTAATTTTTATTTTAAGACCTAAATTAAATAATTTAAAAAAATAAAAGGTTGGTGTTCAAAACATCCAACCTTTTAGATATTTAAATTAGAATTTAGGTGAAAGTGAACCCAACAGCCTCCGTTTTTTCATACGGAACGAACAATTCCTATGGTCATCCAAATGATGCTTTGATTAGCCGATTGCAATCTGTGGGTTCAGATATCTATTCCACTGCCCTTTCAGGGGATATCGTTATTTCTTCCCACGGGAATGATTTAAACGTTAACGCAACACCGAACCCAACCCCTGAACCTGTGGGACCATCACCAGTTGACTACATGTTCAAATTTCAGCCTTGGATTTGGTCGGAGAAATGGTAACCATCAAGAATGGCGGAAGTACAAGTTGACCTTTCCGGGTGGTACATCATTAGCAAGGAAGGCAATCAGCGCTATAATTTCCCACAGGGGACTGTAATTAAACCAGGAGCCTCCATCAAAGTAGTTTCTGGACCAAATGCGATGGCTGATAATATTATTTTTTTTTGTTACTATTTTTTTCTGTAAAAAAATATGTAACACCTATGGTAAGTATCGCGATTATTGAAGTTACACAAAATACTATTAGATCATCCTGCCTTATACTAGCAATTTTATTAAACCAAAAAAGCATTAACGCAATAATAAATACCCAAATTAAAAAAAATAAATTATAATTTGATTTCATAAAGTACACCTTCTCTAAATAATTATAACTGTCTATTTTAAATTAAAATATCTACAACATTGTGATAGATTATAATAATAATTACCCTATTCTCTTAAAATTTAAAAAGGACAAGATTGAGTAATTCTTGCCCTTTTATAAAAAATAATCAAAAAGTAAATTCAATAATTATTATTAAATCAAATAGATTAATTTTTTAACCTATTTAATTCCCATAGACCACTCTGTATAATGTGAATACTCTGAGAAATTACCGCTATACCAATCGGTACCCCCAAGCCACCAATCTCTGTAACCCGTCCAAGTACCATCATCGTAAAAAGGAGTAACGTAGTAATTAAATGATATATAAGCACTACCTATAGTAGGTCCATTATATGTTAATTGCGAAGTATAAGTATATGTTCCAGTAAGTTCGGCTGCAACAGTCCCTGTTACTCCAGAAGGTGCATTCCCAGATACTGAACTTGAGAATTTATAACTAACCTGAGTTGACGAAGTAAATTGTTTTGTACTACCTTGGGCTACAGAAACAATAAATTTTGCTGCCGCAGCTCTATCTAAATTAGTGTATCTAAAAGCAGTAACACCATCAGTATATCCTATCCCCATTGGGGTAATTGAATCTTGCTGATTTTTTTTATTAAATTCTTTTTCTTTATTAATTTTTTCTTTTTGCTTCAAACCAACATTGTGAACAAATATATCTATTTCATTATTTTCTGAAACCTCAGAAGCCTGTTCTGCCAATGTGGTTAATTCTTTTTTACTTAACTTTTGTTTATTTTCCTTAGAAATATTAATATTAACTTTTTTATTATTTACGTTAATCAAAACTTTTTCATGACCATCAACAGTGTTATTTTTAGCCTGCGCCATTGCTGGCATTAAAATAACTATAAACATAAATAAAGACATAGAAATACTTAAAATTTTTCTCATATTCTTTTAGTCCTTTCTATATTACTTTTTAATTTTCTAAAAAAACTCCTATTCTAATAACATGTTGTAAACTACTTCGAAATATAATTTAAAGCATTCATTGTATTTACCAACCCATAGCCATATAAAAATGGATCACCTAATTTAGTAGATGAATTAAATAATATATTTCGTAGGTTTATATTTCCTAGATTATTATTAACCTCCCAAACTAAAGCTGCTACACCAGTAACATGTGCTGTTGCCATTGAAGTCCCACTATTATATCCGTAATCTCCTGGAATTGTACTGAGAATGTCTACTCCTGGAGCAACCAAATCTAATTGTCTCCCAACAGATGAAAAACTAGCTCTATTATTTTGACCATCTACAGCACCTACTGCAATTACAGAATCATAAGCTGCAGGATAACAGATATTACCTTTCTTATTGAATCCGTTATTTCCTGCAGAAGCAATAAGAAGAATTCCTGCATTAAAAGCCCTATCAACTGCAGCTTTTAAAGCGTTAGAACTATTATTTCCTCCTAAACTCATATTAATGATATTAAGATTATTCGAAATAGCCCAGTCTATCCCTGCAATTAGATTACTATAATTTCCATTTCCATAGCGATCGAGAACTTTAACAGCATAAAGATTAACTTGAGGAGCAACACCAATCACTCCCACAGAATTATTTAAAGAAGCCACTATCCCTGCTAAATGTGTACCATGTCCATTATCATCCATATAATCTGTTGTTCCAGATACAAAAGTTGTTCCACCACTAACATTAAGATCTTCATGGCTATAATCAATTCCAGTATCCAAGATTCCAACTTTAATTCCAGAACCTGTTATTCCTGTTTGTTGGACATCTATAGCTCTAATATGAGTAATTCCCCAAGGAATAACTTGTCCATGAACCTCAATCTTACTGTCTTCCTCTATGTATGCAACTTTTGGATTACTAGCAAGTTTTTGTTTTGTGTTAACAGACATATCCACAGCAACAACAGGAATATTTTTATAATTCTTTTTAATTTTTCCTCCATTACTTTTGATTAAATCCGTATCAACAGAAGAATGGAATGTTACAAGATATGATTTAACCATATCTAAATTTTGTTGGTTATTTTTAGCAAAGCTAGTTGAAGAAAAAATAAAAATAAACATTACAGATAACCAAAGTATGAATTTTTTCACAAATTTCCTCCTTTCTATCAAGATTAATACAATAAATCACCTCATTTCTATTAAAAATATATAATGACTGAAAAATACCCGAAGTAATTTTTGGGATATATCAGTAATTAATGTTATTACCTTAATAAAATTTAAGACTTGTGAAATATAGAGTTAAATAAACCTACATTAATAAAAAGATATTGATGCTATTAAAGGAGATTATTAAATATCTCGATTGATTAAATTATATACAATTACATCTGGATATTTTTATAATAAATGTTACATTTTAGTTACAAATATGGTGCCTTTTTTACGTTATTTCCAAAAAGTAATATTTATCATTCCAATTTTATCGTTAGTTATAGTTATTAATATTAAAAAATACAACCTACAGAAACCTACAGAAACCTACAAAAAAATCCAAAAAATTTTTTTAATTTTTAAATAATATATTCAACGTATCAATTACACAAAAACACAAAACCCCTGCCATCATATAAGGACAGTGGGGGCTAATATCCCATAAGGTGGAGTGAGAAATCACAAAGTTTGGGGATAGTAATTTATACTATTACTAAGCAGAAAGGGTTTCATCTGTTTAAAAAATATTTCTATTTCTGAATATCTGATTCAATAGGACCAATAAATGCACGTACAACTTTACCGCTATCAATATTAATTATTTTTGAGACCTTACCACTATCGATCTTACTTCGTTGATAAGCAGCTTCAATGGCAGCCTGTACATCTTGCATAGAAAGATTCAACCCGTAGTGATTCGCACTATCCAGCACATGCTGAACAGCCAGGGAAAACTTCTCCTGGCCGTCTTTTTCTTCCCATTGTTTACCGATGTATACGATTGCATCTTTTGCAATTGCATCGAGCAGCTGACGTTGGGATGCCGTAAGCTTGCTATCGAGTACCGCTTTGTATTTCTGGACCAACTTTCGGGCATAAAAAAGACCGGCTAAGATACCGGCCTCGATGAGATATAAAAGCGCTTGACTTACTATTTGAGTTATTTCTTGTGTGATATTCATTTATGATTTACCCTCCAATTTATTCGCTGCCCTAGTAAGCAACATTTTTGACCAATCTATATTCAAAGTTTGATTCCCTTCTAGCAACCCTTTCCAGTAGTCAGGGGTGTTTATAACTCCCAAATTAACAAGTCTGTCCACTACGTCTTTGGGGGGTTCTGGTTTTGTATCAGGTTTAAGCTCGGGCTTCGGTTCTGGTTTCGCAGGTTCAGGTGGTGTATATTTCGGGATAGTGAAATCCCATCCACCTTCTTTCCTTTGTTTAGGTTCCTTCATCGCGGGTATTTTGTTCCACTGAAGATAGGAATCTCCTTTGTAAAGTACTGCTGGTACATTTACACCAAGGACATTGAATTCGACTGTATCCTTGGTAGGAAATTCGTAAGTGAAGTCAATTCCTTCACGAAATCCTACATCCCGAAGGAAACTGTAAATGAGATGTGTGTTGTCTCCTACTATGATAGCTTTTGTTGCAATTCCGTTAACTGTTGCTGGAACTTCTCTGGATCCTGCCTTGTATTCTTCAATCACACCCCAATAAAAATTTGACCAGGTTGTCCACTTACCGCTGTCGTACATAATGGAAGGACATATTTTCCCTGTTCAATCAAAATGCCGAACCATTTTTTCGATTTTATATTTACGCATGAGATGAAGTGCCAACTCTTTTGCATTAGCTAACACTTTTGACCTATCTCCTGTTTCACAAATTTCTATCCCAATAGAAGTTTTATTGCCTATATCGTTACCAGCGTGCCACGCCACTTCTGTAGGTGGTATGGCTTCGATCACTTGTGACTCATCAACAACATAATGCCATGATGCCGTCCTATCGTTAGACGCATTTTCAAGCCATTTTCTTTCACCGCTTGCATAGGAATCTGGGTTGCCTGTGCTATGAATTGTAATGCTAGTAGGTGTCATTTTCGTGCCAGGTCTACACTTTTTGCTTACTGGGACATGGTTTACAATCAAATTCATTTCTCCATCTCCTAAAAACTGTTTTTACATGAAAAAATTGACAATAACTTATATCTAATCATATCAAATTATGGAATTATTTTTCGTCATTTTTCGACTTTTCCAAGGCGTTATACTTTTGCATGGCTCTTTCACTTTTTGCTTTAATTTCTGACGATACGAAGTCCACTACGAACTGAGGAATAAACTTCTTTCCCCATGCCCGATAAGCATTAGCTGTCATTGAATTAAAATAATGATAGGTAAGGCGCAAATGTTGTGGAATAGAACAAGAAACCAGGTATCCCCATTGCCCTATCTAGGATATTGGCCAGTGCAGGAAACAATAAAATAAAAAGAGTACGGGAGATTCCTGCAATCCCGTACTCACTTGCATATACCTTGTCTCTTCTTGCAGCTGCTATTCCAGTGAACCAGTCAAAAACAATCATTCCAACAAATGCAGCCAACACTTCTTTTCTGCCTTCTCCATATAAGAAGGTTAAATGGGGACCAACGACAGCTCCAACCGTTGCTGCAAGGCCATTTCCTGGTGTGGACAAACTTTTCAAGTTCAAATTCTCCCAACTGAAACGGTCTAAACCTATTTTTTCTAAGCTATACTTCATATCCCCACGCTCCTCACCCCCTTCCAAGGGGAATGTATAATTTTTCTATTGTAAAAGCATCAAACCGTTTTAAATTCCCTAATACTGTATGTTACTTATAACCAGTCGACTGCTTTAACTCAATGAAATCTTTTATCTCAGTCTTAAAAGGTCCATAGTAGTTATATTTATTCATTAACGATATCCTCCTGAAAATCCAGAGGACATTCTTTTAGCTTTTCAATATCTACTTTTAAATAAACTGCTGTTGACTCTGTATCAACATGGCCAAGTATATCTGAAATCACCGGTAACGGTGTATCAATTTCCAACAGTAAACTTGCTAATGTATGACGAAGAGAGTGCATTCCAACCTTCTTCTTTTTCATTGGAATATGTGCCATTTTCATATACTTCGATATGATTTTATTCAGATGATTGTCCTCAGTAAATGGCAGAAAAGGTGCAAGATGTCTAATAAATACGTAAGGGCTATCAACCTTCGGTCGTCCGTATCTTAAGTAATCAATTACCGCCCAACCAACATCTTGTGTAATCGGCAGGGATAAGGTCGTTCGAGTTTTTGACTGAACAAAAACTAGTTGTTTCTGTTCCCATTGGAAGTTTTCCTTAGTGAGTTTCTTGATATCACCACATCGCAGACCAAGACGACAAGCTAAAAGGATAATAGCATAATCTCGCTTGCCCATAGGACTCCCTCTGTCGATAACAGAAATCAGCTTTTTTAAGTCGTCTGAAGTCCAGACAGAAGGGATTCTTGTCTGTTTTCTAGCCTGCACCATGGGAATTTTAATGGAGTAGTCTGTGTCAATTAGTTCGTTCTGGTAAAGATATTTAAACAACGCACGTAGAGAGCATAACTGTTGCTCCACCGTTTTGTAGGTATAACCCGCCAGGGTGTTTTGATATAGTTGTTGATTATTATAATAGTGATTCCATTGCATGAGGAAATGGATTGAGAATCTACATAATCTAAAAATTTAGCTGCCTGTTTCGTATAGTGACCAACGGTCACACTTGAATAATCCCTATCCATGCAATAGCGTTTGAATTCATCAATAACCTTGATAAAGTAAGGGTTATGAAGTATTTCTTTGTGTTTGTAATATCTGCGTAAGACGGTTCCATGGAGTTGAAAATCTCCCAACATTCGAATGACTCTAAGATTCTGTACTTCACTTTGAGTGAGAGTACGATTAAAATCCTTTTTTAGGATGTTGAAGTGCTTTTCTATAAAGTTGATGCCCAGGGATTCAGTAAAATACAGTTCACCAATTTCTTCCGCGAACTCAAGCAGCTTTTTCCATTGTCTTTTATAGAAATTCATACTTCCTTCAGTGTATCCCAATCTAAGCAATTCCTGCTCAAGATCATAGACGAGTGCTTCTAAACTTTTCTTTTGCATAACGGTGCCTCCAAATTGAAATTTAGAAAACTGTGTTTCGTTTTCTAATTCAAGTTTGGGATATTATGCAAAGTAATTAACAGAAGTTCCTAATATTTTCCTGTATTTTATCAAAGTACTTTGCATAATAACTTTCTTTGCATAAGGAGGATTATGCAAAGCTTAGCATAACCCACCTTGCGGTGTTCCTTTATCCCTGATTGTTACATTTCCCTTCTTATCAGACATAGAAGCAGTTAACCAGCGCTTAATGTATAGAACTTCCCACTTACAATTAGTATGTTTATGGACCACCTTCATTAACAATCGATGGCTGATATTATCGAACAATCCCTTGATATCAAACTCTAGTACCCAATTAAACTTCTAACATCTCTGTCTCGTTATATCTATGGCATCGTGTGCTGACTTCTTTGGATGATATCCGTAAGAATCTGGCAAGAAGTAAGGCTCAGCCACTACAAACTGTTCCGCCCCTATATTTCGCTTCAGTACTTTCACCCTCATAAGTTCTTTACTTGTGGCTTTTCCCTTAACATCGAAATCGTAGGTTCTCACGTTCCATCTAAAAGCCTAAGTTATGTTCATGCCATCTTTATTCCGGCTACCATCTAGTCAGTACACAGGTTACACAGGTTTCTTCTAGACTTGTCCCAAAACCGCGACTCGTTTTGGTTTTGATAGCTTCTGGGCCATTTCGAAACGTCGTCAATGGTTCACTTTCGTTCATCTTCATAACTCACATCTGACGAAATCTGATGTTTCGCCTTTTCCTTAACGCTCAATACCATTGTTTTTGACAACAGCACCTTAAGGTGATTTGAAATCTCTGCCTGTATAGTCGATTTCGAGGGACCTACCCTCATCTTTTAGACAGCATAATACAACTTATTCAGCTGAATTTTCGTGACACACAATCGCTTGGGCCTTTTTTCGCAAAAGTAGTAAAAGCTGCAGCTTCGGCTAGTGCCTTTTCTTTGAAGGCATGCACGTTTCCATTCTTCAATCTGTTCGCGATACAGCACCTTTTTACGACAATACTCTGCAAGCTCTATCTCATTCATCATGAACGTCTCCATCACCATTAAAAACTTATCTTGGCTGCTCCATTTGTCACTTGTTTGTCCATTACCAGGCGTGGCTACACCAGCCGCACGAGCTTGTCTACGCCACTTGTACAACGTCACATCTGAGATACCCTCTTCTTTTGAAATTTTCGATACAGATTCATTATTGGGTGGCATCATGCGTTTGATTATGGACTCTTTTTGTTCTTGCGAATATCGTACTCCATTTTTTTCTGTCATATCGATCAACCTCCGTGTTATTTTACTTAACTATAACACTAAAGTATCGTACGACATCTATCCTAACAGGGAGGGTATTACAAGACCAAATGCATGTAAAAAAATCCAACCATCTTAATATTGTAGGATTTTACTAACTTTACTCTGACCAAAACCGATGATCAAGGGTACGATACTGAACCGCTTCAGACAGATGTTCCTCTCCCACTTTCTCATCCCCAGCAAGGTCAGCGATGGTTCTTGCCATTTTGATGATCTTATCAAAGGAACGATTACTAATCCCCAGGGAATCATACAGAGAATGAAGCCACTTTTCCGATGAACGGCTTAAGGGAATGTAATGTTTAATCCATCTGCCTGAAAGGTCTGAGTTAAACTGAAAGGACTTTCCTTTAAACCGCCCACTCTGGATCTCTCTCGCCTTTTCCACACGTTCCTTTATTTCTTTAGAAGAAGGTCCTGTTTCTTGTCTCATTTCCTCAACATCCACCCTGGGGACTTCAATTTGAACATCAATCCGATCTAAAAATGGACCGGATAATTTTTTACGGTATCGTTTCACTTCATACTGGCTGCAAGTACAAGCGTGTTGATCTTTTTCGAAACCGTTAAAACCACAGGGACAAGGATTCAAACTTGCTATGAGTAAAAAACGGCTAGGAAAAATCATTCGTATCCCATTCCTAATAATAATAATTTTCCCTTCTTCGATGGGTTGCCGGATAATTTCTAATACAGAACGAGAGAATTCAGGAAGTTCATCAAGAAAAAGAACACCATGATGGGCCAGGCTTAATTCACCTGGATGGGGAATAGCTCCTCCACCTGTCAAACCAACTACACTGATGGTAGGATGGGGGGCACGAAAAGGCGGCATACAATCAAATCCATCCCTTTCACTTAAGATACCGCTAGAACTATAAATACAATCTACTTCGAGAGCTTGCTCTTCATTTAAATGGGGTAAAATGGTTTGGAATCTCTTGGCCATCATGGTTTTTCCCGTTCCAGGTGGCCCCACCATCAAGACGTGATGATTGCCAGCTGCTGCGACTTCGAGAGCCTTTTTAGCATGGGAATTCCCCTTCACATCACGAAAACATAGGAATCCCTCTTCCTGAGTATTCTTCTTATTATGGATAGCTGTAATCCCCCTTTTGGCGGGAACCCAATTAGAAGGATTGGTTAAAAAATTAACGCAATGATTCAATGTTTCCATGCGATAGACTGGCAGCTTCCCTCGTTCCGCTTCCTCCACACAGGTTGCAGGGATCATCACTTTCTGAAATCCTGCTTTCTTCGCTGCCAGGACCATGGGCAAAATTCCGTGAATGGGACGTAAATTCCCTTCCAAGGATAGTTCGCCCAATACCAGAAGGCCATTAAGGTCTACCCGGGGAAAAATTTGTTTTGTGGCCACTAAAATTCCTACTGCCATGGCACAATCCAGCATAGAACCTGCTTTACGAACATCTGCAGGAGCTAAATTGATGGTTATTCGCTGTAAAGGAAACTCAAATCCACTATTTCGGATAGCTGCTCTCACCCGATCCCTTGCTTCACGAACAGAAGATGCTGCTAATCCACTTACCTCAAAACAGGGCAATCCATTGGAAATGTCAACTTCTACTTCCACACAAAAACCCTCAATCCCAATCACAGCCGCTGAAAAAATCCGTGTATACATAAGCATCACCGCTTCATCTTTAAATCTATTAATATATAAATATTACCATATAATAGAATAAATTTACATAATTATCCATATTTTATTTAAATTTTATCCCACTATCTTATGGACAGTGGGATTCTATCATTACTGCTAATTATATATTTGTTTTGACCGCTGATAAGCAGATTCAATGGCAATGAATAAAAAAGACCGAGGCATTTCACCCCGATCTTTCTATTGGTTTATACAATTATTTAATTGATTCCATGCACGTCCCGATGCTGTACCCCAAAAAAATAATTAACTTGCCTACTATTTTCGTCTGCCCGTTTGATGAGAACACTAATAATTCCATGCCAATGATTCACTTGATCCACAGCCATTTCATACTTATTATTATTCTTGTTTATCGGTTCTTGTTCTTTCAAAAATTGAATCAAATAGATAGGTTTATTTGTATCATTAACGACTAATTTTAACTGAATATTTTTCACCTCAGATTTTTCACTGCTATTGGACGAAAGACCACCAATCACAGACCCCATCCCATCTGCTAATAACCCACTAACTAGGGTTCCACCAACCTGGCTTCCTCTTACTGTTGTGGTAATAACCCTTTTATCCTCAAGGATTTCCGATTGTAATAAATCTTTATAACTTAAAACCACAAAATTAAATACATCTTCTTTTTTGTTTTGTATTCTAATTTTTTTATTCTTTCTTACTATAGTTTTTCGTTCAATAATACATATGCTTTCTGTTTGTTCATCTAGGGCAATCAAGTTTGAAAGATCCGATGAATAAAATCTTTGCGAAGGGATAAAATACTCAATTTTTAACAATTCATATTCGAAATTTTCAATGATGAGATCTTTTTTGCGTTTTTTAAAAAATTTCTTCTTTACATAGAAGGAAATATACAGGATTACTACCATAAAAAATAAAACAACTAAAAATTTAACAAATCCAAAGATTAACCATGTTAACAGCAAAATCAATACTGCTATTAAAGAAATAGACATATATAAATTGGGTTTCTTCAATTGGATGTCCTCTTTTCCTACCTTTTTCAATTCTATTTTATCATGGTAGGAAAAACTAACCAATGAAAATAATAGTTTAATTGCTACTTACTCGTCCTGGCGTATAAAAATTCATCCTTGCTTTAACTTGATAAATAGCATAAGGGTCCTCATATTTTAGTAGTTGAGGTTATGTTTAAACAAATATGAACTTAAGTCAGCAATCTTAATCTTACTTTCATAAGTAGCTTTAAGAGTAAGTAAAGAACTCCCAAAGAAGGTGCCATCTCATCGTAGTATATATTGATTTGAAAAACGATTTCTTTTTTCACATATCATCTAATACTTTATCTTCCTTTGTAGCTATATTGGCATTACAGGATTTTAATGGAAAAATGATAAACCAAAAAAGTAATGATAAGGGTGTTTTGTAGAAATAAAAAGAAAATAACTACAAATTCTCCAGAAGAGTCATTAAATAATAGATTGGAAATAAGTAGAAGCAAGACCACATTGACAAATAGAATTAGAAAAAAAGTTGAAATAAACCTTATTCTCATTCCGCCAATAAGAAGCATTGTTATGTGTAATTTTCGTCAATTAATCCCCTTCTCCCCTTTCCTTTTCTTAGTTAAGTAAGACAAATTATACACATGTTATATTTCTGAAGGGGTTATATTCCATTTACCGAATTATTTAAGTATAAGAACATCTTTTATTGGGAGGGTTAGTTATGAATGAAAAATTTGAATTATTACTTCCCGTCATTAAACAACAAGAAGAGAAAGAATTCCTGGATCTGTTACCAACTAACACTGAAAATGTCCCAATTGACTTAAAAAGTTTTAAAGGCTTTTTTGAACAATTTGACAACCTGGAACTGGATACCGTTGAAGTATTTATAAAAGGTGCCGTTGAAACAAAAGGAGTCATGAAAATCATTGCAGGACTTGAAGGAGAGGCTTCCATGAAGCTTATTTTAAAACAAAAAAAATAACAAATAACAAATGATATCTAAACAAGGTGCCTTTCTACATTTGGGCACCTTGTTTCTTTTGTCTCATATGGAAATATAAAAATAAACTAATTAATAAATACACAACAATAAAAGGCAAGAAATCATTGTCTCGAATAAACAAATTGTATAATGCTTCTTTTTCTGTTGCGGGAGTGGGATAGGTTTGGTCTCGTACTGCGTTATTATATAAATTATAGAAGAAAACTAAAAAAGAAATAAACAAATTAGCTTTTATTAATGACATTCCCCTTTACCCCCAATCACTTCTTTTGATCGACCATTTCAAAATGATAGGTTCCTTCCTGGGAATACATATAGGCATTATAAAAAAGAACGCTGGAAAGTAGGGAACCCCCTAACAAAAGAATGATACTTAATATGATAGGACGGCTTACTTTGCTTAACCAGATCGCTGAAGCAGCAATCCCAATGGTCACTATAATGGCCAAAATGAAGGCCGTTTGGTTAATTTTGATTTGATTCACTGATTTTTTAAAACCTTGCAAGTTGTATTGGTTGTCCTGGTTCTCCGATACCAGTTTAATGTACGAGCCCTTTTTTACTGTCCACTGGGTTGTATCATTTGTCATTTGATTCACCTGGTATTGATAATCCCACCAGTAACTATGATTTTCAATGCGAACTACATTTGAATTCCCCATCCATCGAGGGGCAACAAGTAATGTTAAAGAAATCAAAATAAAGATTATAACTAGAAACAAAAAATTCTTTTTCGCTTTTACCCCCATGGTATATCCCCTTTTTCTATAATCGATGGCAATTCTATTATAGCTTTATTTTGATAGTTAATATTGTGAAAGATATGCGAAATATTCAAGGGGACATCTTTTTTTAATAATGGTAGAATTGCATCATCCAAATCATCCAAAGAAAGGTTTTAACACTATATGAATTCAGGGAAGACAATTGGTGAATCACTTCAGTTGCGTAACAACAATTTCAACCTCATCCGGCTTATTGCTGCATCCACGGTTGTTTTTTCCCATGGTTTTCTTTTAGGAAACGGGAATACCAAATCTGAGCCTTTAATGGTCTTTACCCATGGCCAATCCACCCTGGGCCATTTAGCCGTCCTCGTTTTTTTTGTTATTAGTGGATTTCTTATTACAATGAGCTTTGATAAGACCAAAGATTTCTCTTATTTTTTAAAATCCCGGGTATTAAGAATTTTCCCTGGACTCATTATGGTTGTATTACTTACGGCATTTGTTTTAGGTCCTCTGGTCACCAAATTAGCCCCGGAAGACTACTTTTCCAGGACGGAAACCTATACCTATTTAACAACCATGTTGCTCTATCAATGGAATAATAATTTGCCAGGGGTATTTAATGGAGCTCCTGTCAACGGCTCCTTATGGACCTTGCAATACGAATTCCCTTTTTACTTACTGGTAGGTTTTCTTGGTGTCTTTAAACTTCTGCGTAAAAAGGTCGCTATTCTTTTATTCCTGGGTTCTTTTGCTATTTCTTTTTTCCAGGATCCTTATCAAAATACCCAGTTAACCTGGATTCCTGATTTATTGCGCTTTTATTCTGCAGGCATGATCTTTTATTTATATCGGGATAAAATTCCCCTAAACCATTGGATGGCTCTCTTCTCTTTTGTTGTTGTCCTTGCCTCTGCCCGTTTTGGTTATTTCAATAGCCTATTTTCTATCTTTGGCAGTTATCTCGTCATGTATCTTTCCTTTGTTTCTGTTCTTTCTATAAATAAGAAGCTAGGGAAAAATGACCTTTCCTACGGGATTTATATTTATTCTTTTCCTATCCAGGAAGCAATCGCAGCGTATTTCCGGGGGAATTCATTTGCACCTTATCTTAATTTTTTAATTGCCTTTCCCATAACAATCATCTTTGCCTACTTGTCCTGGAATTATATTGAGAAAAAATCCTTGCAGTACAAAAAGGTCAACATGAACAAGAAGCAAAAGGGCATACTACCTTTTAGAATGGAATGAAAACCCATTTAAAAGGAGTTGTTATCATGTTATATATTCTTTTATTAGCCATTACTGTCACACTTTTTGTCCTCTTTAAAGCCTATAAAGATCGGAAACAATTTGAATCCATCTCCTCCATGATCATGGACTTAGTCCATGTCAACGACGATATGCATCATACCCTTCTACTAGGAATTTATCATCGCTTTCAAAAAGAAGAGGGGGTGGAATTCCACCGGTTTGTGGGAAACATACTTGAGGATTTCCATGGAGGAAAAACATCCGTTACATCTGAGGATGATGAATATGGGATTGATCTTGTTCATCAACGAAATAATGGGACCTATTTTGGCAAAGTTCTTTGTTTAAGTCCAGAAGAAAAGGTGGACATGGACCCTATTGTTTTCGTTCATTCCAACATGGTAAAATTCGGGGCTGATTATGGGTTTGTTATGACCACAGGCCAGTTTACATCCAATGCTAAAAAATATGCTGAAGGATTAAATATTGAATTAATCGAAGGGGATGAGCTTGTTCGCTTATGGGCTGAATCCCTGGAAAAACAAAAAGAATACATTCCAGGCGTTGCCTATTAGAAAGTGATGCTAAGAATCAAATCGTGCCAGTTCCTCACCGACAATGATGTAATACTGACGGGAACCTTCAATACGGGCGCGCCTTCAAAACATCTGGGTAGCTCAGGAAGTGAGACTGTTGAAGGCTT
>CALNBV010000068.1 GCA_937874515.1 uncultured Paenibacillaceae bacterium
AGAAGTAGACAGGGTACTTACGGATTCCCATCCAACCTACCAACAGGTCCTGGATCTTAAATATGTGCGAATGGTACTCCATGAATCCCTGCGCTTATGGCCAACGGCTCCTGTTATCGCTTTTTATGCCAAAGAGGATACCCTTCTTGGTGGAAAATATAAAGTGAAAAAGGATGAGCGAATCTCAATCATCCTTCCCGCACTTCATCGTCACAAAGGATCATGGGGAGAAGATACTGCAGAGTTCAAACCGGAACGTTTTAGCAATCCTCAAGAAATTCCCCATGAAGCCTACAAACCCTTTGGCCAGGGGCAACGGGCTTGTATTGGACAGCAATTTGCTCTTCATGAAGCCACCCTTGTCCTGGGGATGATTCTGAAACATTTTGAACTTATTGACCACACCAACTACCAGTTGAAAGTTAAGCAAACCATGACGTTAAAACCTGATGGATTTATGATCCAGGTGAGGGGGAGGTAGTAACAAATAAAAAAAAGACTAAGTTGTGGAGCATAGGTGCTTATAAGGTATTAAGAAGTCCAGGCAGGTACAAATCGAAGGTCTCTAGGTTGAGACTTGCATACTTCGTCTGAGATTCTTTGCGGATTTTAATCAAATTGGCTTCACTTAATGTGCGAAAGTGGTATGAAGCATTTGACTTGGTAGTACCACAAATCTCTCTCAATTCTCCGCAAGACATTTCATTCTTTTTAGCGTAAAGTTCACGTATGATTACCAAACGTGTTTCATCGGCCAATGCTTTGAAAATACGAATCCTTTGCTCATTATTTAGCATGTGTGGTCCCTGTATGTTCAACATACTCAATTATCGTACCATCGGGTTGTCGCACATGCATGTTGTAACCTGTGGGAACTTTCGTAATGTCTTCTTGGATGGTAGCTCCATTAGATAACAGCCACTTCTTATAAGCATGAATATCGTCTACCAGGAACGACAATGGGGTATCCCGCACATTTGTTAGGGCCTCGTCTGTTCCGCCTATAAGGAGAAGTTGACCTACAGATGCAATGTGTAATTTTTTTTCAGCATAGTAAAATTTCGTTCCTGCTTTAGTTTGTAGAAGTTCTTCGTAAAATGGGATTGCTTTTTCTATATCATTTACGTAAACACGAGTTAAGATTTTTAAGATTTGCATATTCTCATTGCACCTTTCATTTCTGCAGGATATAGTACAATAGTTCAAATACTATTGTACTAATGGAGTTTGACAAAGTCAAATCTACAAATATAGTTAACTTGCCAATACAGATAGTGCGTTGAACCGTATCACAAGTCATTAAGCCTGGTAATCAATAAAGAAAAAAAGGGCCTACGCCCTTTCCTATCTCAAAACCGTTGAATAATCTCACCAATGACCTTTTCTAAATTCCTTACAATAGGATCATCATCCATCCTAGGACTTAACTGTAGAATACGAATGTTATGATCTTCCTTTATTTCTGGTTCTTCAACAACCCCAGATGAAGAGGGGTAAAACCCCCATACCTCTTGGATCGGATTGATATGCAAGGTCAAGCCATGCATTTTGCCCCCAAATAGGAATTTTGATTTACAGGTAGAACTATAGGAGATTAACTGACGCATGGTATCCGTTCTTTGTCTGGAATTGATCTTTGTTTCATCCCAAAAATATTTTTTGGGCCTGTACTTAAAGTCAAAAATCAGGCTTCCATAATAATCGTCCTTATAGTAAACATCGATTCGACCATCCGGCCGATTATGATTGGCCACAGTGAAGATGGGTGTATCGAAAAGGGTTGTTTCCTCACTGATAAAGGGAAGGGTGCTGTCATAAACAAGGTGAAGTTTCACATCTTCTTTTTGATAACTAATTTTGGTCCCAGGAAGCAATGTGGGAATCAGCAGTTCGTTCCTAATGCTTCCCTGGGAAAAAATCCACCCATGGGGTTCATAATGTAGTTCCTTATATAACAGTTGAGCAATTTTCAAAAATCCCCATAATTCATATAATTGATCGGTTCGTTTCCATTGAGTGGAGTAAGATTCATCCAGCTTAATGGATAAGGTATTATTTTTACATTCTCGATAGGTTTGATATAAGATTCGATAACGGGAATCTAGAGTCATAACCGATGGCAAAGAAGAGGGGATTCCTGTGGATACCTCATGAAACCAATCCGCTGATTGCAGGATTTTTAAGGAATGGATCATTTTTTCGGCGGAATCCTGATAGTCATTTACCAGCTTATAGACATCTTCTTTTTCTTTTAAGAGAGCCTGGGTGTGGTTTTGAAATGACGCATACCCTCGCAATGCATTCATCTCATTAAACAAATTCATCTGTTGATTTTTAGTCACTGTGATAAATTCAGTGAGCAACTTGATGAATTCTAACACAATTCTTTTTACCCACCGATTTTCGGGCAAATCATAATTCACAGAATGGATGGGCGTTTT
>CALNBV010000069.1 GCA_937874515.1 uncultured Paenibacillaceae bacterium
ATAAATCAACACGTCATTTGTAATATTTATAATTTTATTTCCGTTTGTTTTGCCATATACTTTTCGGTGTTTTCCAGGGTGGCATTTCCATCCATTTTCCCATTGGAACAGGCAAATTCTGAAATGTACCCTTTCAACGTTAATTTACCGGAAATGGTTAAATGATTGTCCTCAATCCGGGGTTCTAATTTCACTTTACTTTTTACAATATCCGCATCAATTGACATGTCTTTTTTCTGTTTACAGGGAATACCCAGACTAAACATCAGGGAGTGGGTTCTTTTGTAAACATCTCTGAGTAATGTTACGTACTCAGATTCTGCATGATTTAAAATATCAACCATTTTAAAGTTTTTAATGACAGCAAAGGTTTCAACTTTTGCCCCTTTTTTGTCTTTCGCCATTTTTACAATGGGAATTAATCCAGTGCCATGTTCGACCATTGCTCGAAAGGTTTTTCCAATATCTGAGGCAATCACGTGGCCGGCCTTTTCATTGCGTTTGACTAAGCCTTCGAGATATTCCCCGGTAAAGTGGCTTTCTTTCGGAGTGATTTTTAGCAAATCAATAGCACTGCCATCTGCAATGATGATTTGGGTATTTCTCCGCATATCGGGGTCGCGAATTTGATGATCGAAGATGGGTTTAATGCCATGTTGGGCCAACTCTTTTCCAACAATAAAGATACGATAATCAGGGAAAAAGGCTAGTCCTACTAGACGGTACTGGGTTCCATGAAGGGCCCCTTCCAGGGATTCCTTATCCGTTTTAGAAACAAGGACATAGGGTTTCCCTGCCTGAGTGTTTCCCTCGCCTGACTTACCCTTGCCAAATTCAATGGATTCCAGTCCTACCTTATAACCTGGATTTCCTTTGTCAAAAGCCATTCCCGTAACAAGCCCTCTTTCAGATAATCTTTCAAAGTTCCAACACCCTGTACAGATGGAAAGGAGAAAAAGAATATAAACCATATGGAACAACTTATTTTTCTCCTTTCCATCTGTACAGGGTGTTGGAACTTTGAAAGATTTTCTTAATCCCTTTCTTCAGTTTATAGATGATGTACATAAGAGGGAAAATAAAGAACCAGTAGGAAAAGAAAATAGGGTGAAAAGAATTTAAAATCCCTCGCATTTGCTCCATATTCCTAGGATAGAGAGAAATGGCAAGGGCAATTATGGCAAACACAAGGGTAATGATTTTGTAATTGGTTTTAGGAAATGCTTGTTTTACTCCAATGGAAGCACAGTAAAGGGTTATAATATGGGCTAAAAAGGCAATGGGAATCCACAAAAACATGTATACAATTTCTAACCGTTCTAAAAAAGGAATCTCGAAATCTCTGGTCATTTCAATACTTGGGTAGTTTATAAATTCAAGTTCAGTGGTACCAAACATAGCAATCGAATAAATGGTGGTCAGAACCATGTTAATAGAAAGAGCGATAATTCCCAGGGTGACTCCTTTACTCATGCTTTTTGTATTTTTAAAGTATGGGAAGAGAAAAGGGATAACCAGTAATAAAATAAAGGGTTCAGATCCAACCTCAAAGGCTTGAAGGGGTTGGATTTTATCAGAAATAATCGGCAGAAGGTCCTTAAAATCTGCGTCTGGAAAAAGTAAAAACGCCATTAACACCATAAGACCGGCAATAAAAAAATTGAGAAATTCTTGTATGTAAACCACAGTTCGGGTGCCTTTTAATACCGTATATATAACGACAAGTAACATTGATATAATGATGATCCATAGAGGGGTATTAAACAAAAGGTATACAATTGCACCGTTAGCAAGAATACGCAAACCCAAACCACAGCCAATAACCATATAAAGAATAAGGGATAAGGTTATGACTTTCCCAATAAATTTACCGAAGATGTTTTTTAATATGGAATCAAAGTTGTCTTCAGGAAAGGCTTCTTTTAGTTTTAAAAGGAACCAAAAAAAGAAAAGAACAAGAATGGTATTAATGATAATAAATAGCCATCCGCTTTGCCCGGAAACCTTATTTATAATAGTAGGATAATAAATCGTACCCACAGGCAACGTTCCATAAACCATAAAAAACACTTGTATTGTTGTCAGGGTTATTTTTTTCTCCGTCATAAATAGTGACTCCTACTCTTTTTTTAAAGGTCTCCAACGGCTTTTCGTTTTGTTTTTATTTGTTGTATAGGAAGGTCGTTTGGTCCGCCAACGTACGGGAGCTAAAATGATTGAGTCCACCCAATCTCGAATGACCATAGGGCCAAATGGGGTAAAATAAGGGGTTCCAAAGCTCTCCAGACTTACCAGACTTACCAGAAAAAATAGGATCGCTAACATTAAGCTATATAGACCGAGATAGACTCCGGAAAAAATCATTAAAAATCGAATTAAGCGAAATGAATAAGCCATAGAATAGGATGGCGAACTAAAGGACGCAATTGCAGTAATAGCTACAACAATAAGGGTAATAGGGCTGACCAGTCCAGCAGATACAGCTGATTGTCCAATTACAATTCCTCCAATAATCCCAACAGAGGGTCCAATGGGCTTCGGGATACGGATCGAGGCTTCTCTGAAAATTTCCAGGGTCAATTCCATTAATAATAATTCTATGACGGCAGGAAAAGGAACCTGGGTTCTGGCTGAGATTACTGTAATTAATAAATCTGTAGGAATAAGCCCGGGAAGAAAATGAACAAAAGCAATATAAAAGGCAGGAGCAAAAAGGCTAATCATAAATGCTAATAAGCGTACTATTCTAATTGCAGAGGCAACATACCACTTATCATAGTAATCTTCAATATTTTGCAGGCTTTCCATGAAAGTTAAAGGCATCAACAAGGCAAAAGGAGAGTTATCTACCAGAACGCCTACTTTACCATCAGCCAGGGAAGAAGCGGTAACATCGGGCCTTTCCGTAAAGCGTATTTGTGGGAAGGGAGACCAATCATTGTCTTCAATCCATTTTTCAATTTGGCTAGCTGACAAAATCATATCTACATCTATTTTTTTTAATCGTTTTCTAACCTCATGAATAATGGTTTCTTTTGCAATTCCCTCTATGTAAAGAATGGCGATATTGGTTTTAGACATTCTGCCAATGGACATGCCTTCTACCCTTAATTTTGGGTCTTTTAAAAAACGCCGAACTAGTGAAATGTTTGTGCTGATTGTCTCAACAAATCCCTCACGGGCCCCTTTTATGGTTAAATCCATAATTGGCTCATCGATTCCCCTGGCAGCCCACTTTTGGATGCCGATAATAAAGAAGGAGGCTTCATTTTCAAATAGGATACAAACTTCCCCTGATGTTAAGTCTTTAATAACTTTATTCATATCTGTTTCAATTTTAATTTGGCTTAAAGGAAATCCATTGAGCATATTTTTTATAGTGATTTGTTGATGATCCCCTTCATGGAAAAACCAGGGTAAAACAATTTCTTCGATTTTGTTTTGATCGGCTAGTCCCTCCAAAAAAAGAATGGCAACTTGTTGGTCATAATTCGTAAAAAAGGAACGGGTAATTAAATCTTGGCTCTGACCGAAGGTTTGTTGAATGGTAGCAATGCTTTTTTCTAAGGAGTTCATTTAATCCACTCCATTAAATTCTTTAGAGAATATTCTTCCTCTAAAAGAAAATCCTATTCCTTCCTGTAGTTATATTCCCTCTTTCCTCTTCATAGGATTTAGGTATAAGTGGAGGAGGGGTGCGCGCATAATGAGGGCGAAATTTCTACGAGCTATGTTGGTATTTTTAAGTTGTTTTGTACTTCTGTCGTTACCGGCATGTGGAAGTTCTTTGTCTACCACCGGAGACAATTTAATTAACGTAAGATTTTCAGAAGTAATCCATTCTATTTTTTACGCTCCTCATTATGTGGCCATGGGAAAAGGATTTTTTAAAGGAGAGGGTTTACATGTGGATATGGTCACTTCGCAAGGTTCTGACAAGGGCGCGGCGGCCTTACTCGCTGGAACTGCTGATATATCCCTCATCGGACCGGAGACATCGGTTTTTGTTCACAACGAGCGGGGGGAAAAAACGCTCAAGGTTTTTTACCAATTAACAGGGACTGATGGCACCGTCCTTATGTCGCGGAAAAAGGAAACAAACTTCAAGTGGGAAGACTTAGAAGGGAAAACCATTATTGGTTGGCGGCCCGGAAGTGCTCCTAACAGTGTTCTGAAATCCGTTTTGAATAAAAATGGCGTAAAGAATGTAACAGTCATTGATAATATTTCTGCTCAGGCCATGGTAGGTGCTTTTGAGAGTGGAAAAGGGGATTATATCCAGGTTTATGAGCCCATTGCTTCTACATTAGAGAAAGCGGGTAGAGCATTTACTGTTGATTCACTTTCCTGGGAGATTGGCGCTTTCCCGGAAACATCTTATGAAGCGACATCAGATTTTATTGATGCAAATCCTGATGTCATACAGAAATGGTCCAATGCTGTTTATAAAGCTACCCAATGGATGAATACTCATTCTGCTGAAGAAATAGCAACGGTTTTGGAACCCTATTTTAAAGAAACACCCAGAGATATTATTGTCAAATCCGTTGATCGATATAAACATTTAAAAGTATGGCCAGAATCTCCTGTACCAACCTATGAACAGTTAAAGATTTTACAAGATGTTCTCGTAGAGAATGGGTTAATAAAAGAGGGGCAACGAGTAAGATATGATTCTGTGATTGAACGGAGTTTTGCAGAAAAGGCGGTAAAAGGGGGGAAATAACCCCATATGAAAGTTATTGAATTTAAAGAGGTATCTTTTCGTTACTTTTCCCCTTCCAAGGAAACAGAAGCATTGAAAAATGTTCATTTCCAGGTAACAGAAGGAGAAATGGTGAGTATTGTGGGACCAAGCGGTTGCGGGAAAAGCACCCTTCTTTCCCTGATTTCTGGGATGGCTTTTCCCAGTCAGGGGGAAGTAAAGCTATTTAATAACAAGGTGAAAGAACCTTCTCACCGGGTTGGGTATATGTTGCAACATGATCATCTTTTTCCCTGGCGGGACATATTGAGCAATTTACTTCTGGGTGCGCAAATCAGGAAAATGGATGTAAATGAAGCAAAAAAAAGGGCCCTTTATTTATTGGAGAAATATGGATTGGGGGACTTTGCTCATTTTACCCCCGGGCAATTATCTGGAGGAATGAAACAGCGGGTTGCCCTCATTCGCACCTTAGTGGTTCAACCGGATATGCTTATTCTGGATGAACCTTTTTCTGCTTTGGATTACCAAACCAGGCTAAGGTTGTCTGATGAAATTTGGCATATTATTCGAGACCAAAAGAAAACCGCTGTCATTGTAACCCATGATTTATCTGAAGCCATTGCCATGTCTGACCGGGTTCTTGTGATGAGTAAGCGGCCTGGAACGATTAAAAGTGAACATCTCATTCATTTTGCGGGAAAACGTCCATCCCCTTTACAGGTCAGACAACAATCTGATTACCAGGAGTATTTTAACGACATTTGGAAGGAGTTGGACGGAGATGAGTGAATTACAGAGTCCCCAGTATCAAGCCTATTTGCGTAGAAATAAGCGGCGAAAACGGTTGATTTGGGTGACCCGAACTCTTCTCCTTCTCCTTTTTATTTTGTCCTGGGAAGTAAGCACAGCTCTTCACTGGGTTGATTCCATGTTAACAGGGGCACCTTCAAAAATAATTGCCTCCTTTCAGGAGTATGTTTTTCGTAGCGGTATTCTTTATCATAGCTGGGTGACCACCTATGAAACGGTGATTGGGTTTTTATTGTCCATGGTGATTGGGTTTATTTTATCGATCCTTCTGTGGTATTCCCCTTTTTTATCCAGAGTGTTAGACCCTTATTTAGTGGTATTAAACGCCCTTCCAAAAGTAGCTTTAGGCCCCATTTTTTATATATGGTTAGGTGACCGTCTCTCCATTTACGGGATGGCTGTGGCCATTTCTGTCATCGTGACCATATTGATGTTAAATGCAGGTTTTCAGGAATTAAGCGGTAGCCAATTAAAGTTAATGCAATCCTTTGGTGCTAATCGCTGGCAAATTTTGCGCTATGTATTGTTGCCAGCCAGTATTCCTGACTTTGTTGCAACGATGAAAGTAAATGTTGGCCTTACCCTGGTCGGTGTGATTATGGGGGAGTTTTTATCTTCTAAGGCTGGTTTAGGTTATTTAATTTTATATGGTGGTCAAATTTTTCAAATGAATCTTGTAATGACCAGTATTGTTTTATTGGCTATTTTATCAATCATTTTGTACGGTATTGTGTCATTTCTGGGTAATCTATTATTAAGGAAATATCATTTTCAATAATTCTTCTTTTATCCGGACAATAAAAGCAAAAAAAATGGTAAGATAAAATTTATTAATCTAAGTATGAGGGCCAGTAACAATTGTAGGTTTTTGGCAGTCTTAAGGAGGAACCCAGGGTGAGCACTTATCAAGTGATTGAAGGAATGATTGATCTTCCCCGTGGATTTAAAGCCACAGGAATTTCTTGTGGGCTGAAAAAAGGGGAAGGTGCGTTGGATTTAGGGTTAATTATCAGTGAAGTTCCTGCTGCTGCGGCAGCTGTCTATACAACCAATATGTTTCAAGCTGCACCTTTAAAGGTGACTCGAGAAAGTATTGAAAAAGAACAAAAGATTCAAGCCGTTGTGGTGAATAGCGGGAATGCCAATGCTTGTACAGGTGAGCAAGGCATTGAAGATGCGAAAACCATGGGCAATTTAGTTGGAGAGTTATTCTCTATCCCTAATTATTATGTAGCAGTGGCTTCTACCGGTGTCATTGGACAACATTTACCCATGGACCGTGTCCAACAAGGGATTCGCCAATTGCCTAATCATTTAACAGAAGATAGCGGTGAAAATTTCTCCTTATCTATAATGACTACTGATTTAATCCCGAAAAAGGTGTGTGTGGAATTACTGATTGATGGGGAAAAAGTGACCATTTCCGGAACAGCCAAGGGGTCTGGGATGATTCATCCAAATATGGCTACTATGTTAGGTTTTCTGACAACAGATGCACATATAGATGCTGCCTTCTTATATAATAGTCTTAAAAGAGCCACAGATGAGACCTTTAATATGATTACCGTAGACGGTGATACAAGTACTAACGATATGGTTTTAGTTCTTGCTAATGGACTTGCGAATAACCAGGCATTAGATGAAAACCACTCCCAGGCAGAGGAGTTTTATGCTGCTTTTCTTTATGTAATGCAAGAGCTTGCAAAGAAAATTGCCAGGGACGGGGAAGGCGCTACCAAATTAGTGGAAGTGAAGGTTCAGAGCGCTGCTACCCAGGAAGATGCCCGAAAAGTGGCTAAAGCGGTCATTGGCTCTAATTTAGTGAAAACAGCAGTTTATGGTGCGGATGCAAACTGGGGACGTATTATATGTGCCGTGGGTTATAGCGGTGTCAATATCGATCCTGAAAAGGTGAGTGTGTCTTTAGGAAACCAGCAGGTTGTTGAAGGGGGTTTTCCCATTCCCTTTAGTGAAGAAGAGGCAACCCGTTATTTACAAGGGGAAAAGGTTGATATTGAGATCCATTTAAATCAGGGGGATGGAACAGCGATCGCCTGGGGCTGTGATTTAACGTACGATTATATCAAAATTAATGCCAGTTACCGTACGTAAAGCAAGCGCTAGGATTGGAATGAGGTGCAGAAGAAATGAGTGGGATTGTAGGTTATATTGGAAAACGAAATGCATTGCCCATTTTATTGGATAGTTTGGATAAACTGGATTACCGGGGGTATGATTCTGCGGGAATAGCGGTTTCTAATCAGCATCAAATTGAAATGAAAAAAACAATTGGGCGAGTTAAAGATTTGCGAAATTTGCTATTAAGAGAACCGATTATTCAGGGAAACCTTGGAATTGGACATACCCGATGGGCCACTCATGGGGTACCTTCTGTCATAAACTCCCATCCTTTAACAGGCTGTACTGATCAGTTTTTTGTCGTTCATAATGGAATTATTGAGAATTTCCTTTATTTAAGGAAACAATTGAGTTTGAAAGGGCATGTTTTTGCAACGGAAACAGATACGGAAGTGATTCCTCATTTGCTAGAGGAATATAATACAGGCAACCTTGAGGAAACGGTGCGGAAAGCTCTCCCCCTTTTAAAGGGGTCGTTCGCTTTGGCCATTATGAGCAATGATGAACCAGACCGAATTATTGCTGTTTCTCAAGATAACCCGCTGGTATTAGGATTTGGCAAAGATGAGTCTTTCCTTGCTTCTGATATTCCCGCCCTGTTACCCTATACCCGGGAAATTCACCCTATTAAAAATGGTGAAATTGCCATACTTACTCCTGGAAAAGTGATTATGAAGGATTTGCATGGGGAAGTCCAGGAAGTTGAGCGGAATTTTGTAGAATGGAACAATCAAGATGTCCTTCTCTCTAATCATGAGCACTATATGTTGAAGGAAATTTTTGAACAACCGAAAGCCATTGAAGATACGTTACAGGGAAGAATCGGGGAAAATGAAATCCTTCTACCAGAACTAGATGATTTTCTGAGTAAGGAAAAAATAAAAAGCATCAAAAAGATTGATTTTGTAGCAAACGGCACATCTTATCATGCGGGCATGATTGGGAAGAAAATCATGGAGCAATTAGTGGGCCTTCCTGTCGAAGTTTCTTTTTCATCAGAATTCCGTTATGACCATGGACCCCTTGATGAGAACAATTTGGTAATTTTTATTAGCCAATCAGGTGAAACAGCGGATACCCTTTCTGCATTAAGGGAGGCAAAGAAATTCCGTTGCCTTGTGATTGCGATTACCAATACGACGGGGAGCACCATTTCCCGGAAAGCGGATTACACCCTTTATACAAAAGCGGGCCCGGAATTAGCAGTGCCGGCAACGAAAGCCTATACTGCACAAATTACCGCCAGTATTCTTTTGGCGATGTGGCTTACGCAAAAAGGGGAATTTATGGGCACACCTATGATTCCAGAATTAATATCTTCATTAAACCGTTTAAAAAGTGATGTTGAATCTACACTAATAATGACCCAGGATGCCATTGACCAATTTGCTCAGGTGACCTTTGACCAGGAGCATATTTTCCTCATGGGAAGGGGATTGGATTATGTATTGGCATTAGAAGGGGCCTTAAAATTGCAGGAAGTGGCCTATCTTCATGCGGATGCTTATGCAGCAGGCGAAATGAAGCACGGAACTATGGCATTAATCACTCCAGGAGTGCCTGTGATTGCCTTAGCGACCCAGGAACATCTTGTGGAAAAAACCATTAGTAATATTAAAGAGGTAAAAGCGCGGGATGCCTTTGTTGTGGGGATTACAACCGTAAGGGATGAATTGCTTTATGAAGAGGTAGACCATGTCATGTATATCCCTTCCACCCATTCTTTCCTCATGCCTATTTTGGCGGCTATTCCTTTGCAATTATTGGCTTATTATTCTGGAACAGTACGAGGCCATGACGTAGATCGCCCACGCAATTTAGCTAAAAGTTTAACGGTTGAATAAAGGATGTAAAAAAAATCTTCGCTACTAATGGCGAAGATTTTTTTTATTTACTACTGTCTTCATCTGTCACTTTGATTCCGTTTTTCGTAAGAAGGGCTGCGGTGACACCCATTCCTTCGATTCGTTTGTGGCTAAAGGAACCATCATATATTTCTTTGCTTCCACAAGAGGGGCTTCGTTGTTTTAGAATAGCAGATGTAGCTCCAACTAATTGGGCCATTTTTAAGGTTTCCTGGGCCCCTTTTAAAAATTGGGGTGTAACATCTTTCCCGTTCACATCCACCACCCGGGCTTTTCCTTCCAAAACATCAAATCCATTCCCACCAATAATTTCTGCAGGAGGACGAGGTGTTGAAAGTCCCCCGACTTGTTCTGGACAAATTGGAATTGCCTTTCCTTCTTGCACAAGTTTGGCGATTTCGTAAGTTAAATTATTCTTTTCATCATAACGGCAACAACAGCCCATTAAACAGGCGCTGACAATAATCATGGATTACCTCCTGACCTTTGGCTTAACCCAGGTTCACCAGACTATTAATTTCTCTAATTAATTTGATGGCTTTTTCATAGGAAGCCTGGTCACGGTCAATATAGGTATTGATTTCAATGAGTATGCTTGATAAATCAATTAAATCAATTCTTTCAAGTTGTTTTTGCAAATCGGTAATACGAATCATCATTTTAAAAATGTTTTCTTTATTACTAAAGGGTTCCTCAGTCAAATCGGCTAATTCTTGAACCAGTGTACGCATAAGGGGGATAATTTGAAAATTGTCGATATAGACATGTTTTTTGCCGCCCTCGGTTAATTTATCATAATTGGTCACTTTGCCGTCTCGATTAATAACAATCCCGTTGGTGTATCTTGCTGCCCCTGTAAATGTATCAATGGACATATAATAATATGTATCCTTTTTTTGATCATAATAGGGCGCCTCATAGGGTTGTTCAATTACAGAAAAAACCTCCTGGACGTTAGCTAACCGGGGGTCAGATACTTTAATGGGTTCCTTATCAATTTTTGTTTTGACCAGTCTATTCTTCATATCACTTTCAAACTGGGTATCATCAATCTTTTGATTGGTGGTATTTTGTGTATCGAAAGAAGTCCCATTTTGCATGTCTGTTCCGTCAATAATACTGTAATTTTTATTAAAAAATATATTCCAAACAAAAATCCCTACAATAATCATTGAGAGGGTTATTATTAACATAAGTATCTTCGGTTTATTTGTACTCACTGCTATGTCTCCTTTATTGTATTGCAAAAGTACTTCTTTCTATTTTAACGCAGTTGATGTTTTTTTTGAAATTAATTAAGTGAAATTTCTCCCCTTAAATTTGGACATAATATAATATAGATATTAGTGGTACTGTAAATTTTAGGGACTGGTTCCTATAACCAGTAGAGAGGAAAGAAAATGCGTCAGAAAACGAAAGAATTAATATTCGAGGGTGCCCTACGTTCTTTTGCAGAAAAAGGATATACCGAAACAACAATGGAACAAATCGCTGTTTCCTGTGGTGTTGCTAAAGGAACTCTCTATTATAATTTTAAAACAAAAGAAGAACTTTATATTTTTGTCATTGAATCTGGAGTAGAACGTTTTATCTCCATGATCAAGGATTATATTGAGAGTTCGGATCATAACCATTTTCGCCAGAGAATCCTACGATTAATCGATGCACATTTAGAATTTTTTCAAAAGGAAACAGCATTTTGTCGCCTCTTGTTAAGCAAGGTGTGGGGAGTTGAAGAGAGACAGTATACGATACGTCATGTTTTACAGGGCTATTTTCAATTGATAGAAAGTGAAGTTGATTTAGCCAAGGAAAAGGGAGTGATTTCCAAAAGTATTGATAGTCAGATTACGGCGAGCAGTTTTTTTGGAACGGTTGGATTTACTGCAATGAGGAGTATTATTCTTGGGCGTTCTTTGGATGATCCTGCCCTTCGTTATACGCTACAAACGTTAATCTTGCAATCTTTAGGAATATATGAGGAATAGCTTCTTATTTCTTCTTTTTTCGCAATCCTCTAAAAAAGGATTTTAAGATTTCGGCGCATTCTTCTTCACATACGTTGCTTTGTATTGCTACTTGATGGTTAAAACGGGGTTCTTGTAGGAGGTTCATGAGTGTTCCCGCACAACCTGCTTTTGGATCATATGTACCAAAAACAACTCGAGCAATTCGGGATTGTACAATGGCACCAGCACACATTGGACAGGGTTCAAGGGTTACGTAAAGGGTAGAATCCAGTAATCTCCAGCCCCCCAGGGTTTGGCTTGCATCTTTAATTGCCAGTAGTTCAGCGTGAGCGAGAGAATCCCCATCGATTTCCCGTCGATTGTAACCCCGTCCTATTACTTCTCCGTTTCTTACAATAATGGCACCAATGGGTACTTCCCCCAATTGTTCGGCTTTTCGTGCTTCATCTAAAGCGAGATTCATATAAAATTCATCTGTCACCAATAATCCCCCATCTTCCTTAGCCAAGTGTTTTCCATTATAGCATAAATCAGGCATGGAATTCCCAATTAGAACAATAGGTTTTTAAGGATGGGCTTATCTCAATGGAACCATCCTGGAGAATAGCAATCCAGGCAGCGTCAGGCAGTTTCTTTTGGATCCACTGGGGCCCATTTTTGGAACCAAGAATGAATAGGCACTTGGCATACACTTCTGAAGTGGTAAGATTCGGGGTAAAAAGAGTGATTTGTACGTAATCAGTTTGGGTAGACCACCCGATACGTGGATCAATAATATGATGAGCAATTTCCCCATCTTCATTTTTCCATCTTCTTTTTAAGGAACTGCTGGTAGCGATTCCACAATCCCTGTGCAAAGTAAAGGAGCCTATTGCTTCTTCAGGGAGGAAAGGATTAGCTAATTCAATGACCCAATTCCCATTTTCGGGGGACTTTCCCCATACAGCCAAATCGCCACCGGCATCCAATAAGCCAGATGCAACTCCATCGGCAAGAAGCCAATTCTTCATTTTTTGTGCCGTCCATCCCTTTGCAATTCCGCCTAAATCTACATCTGCATCAGTAGCAAGACAAATACTTTTCATGCCCCCGTTTATTTTTAGAGGAAGATGTGTCGGGGAAGGATTTCGTTTTTTTCGATCATTGGCATAGGCCATAGATTCAGAAATTACTGTGGTATGCAATTGTTCAAAACTGCGATTATACCCAATTTCCATCATCTTTTGTCGGAGAAAGGGGGTAAAAAGATGATCTGTTTCCTCGTAATAATGTAGAGACTCTGTAAGAAGTTCAAAAAGTAAGGCGGAAGGGACAAAGATTTCCCCTTTTTCCTGATTGATTTGGGATAGTTCACTATCCTTTCGAAAACGGCTTACTTTTTTTTCAACATGGTGTGCCCATGCTTTATATTGCAAACTATATTTTTCCTCTAGACCAGCTGTGAAAAAGGTTGTATTCATGGCATTAAAAGAATACATAAGATCGCCTCGTTTATATTCTTAGTTGATTAAGATGCACGGGTGCGGTATTTTTTTGTCGTTGGTTCGGTGTTGCCAGAGCCCTGGGTATATCCGCCTTTATTCTCGTAATTGTCATTATCATCATCATCGTCGTCATCATCGTCATCATCATGGTGCTTCTTTTTATATTCATACTTTTCGCCATCTTTATAAACCTGGTTTGAATCTGCTCCTAGGAACTCATCTTTTACAGGGTCTTTTACAGAGTTTATTGTTTCGCTTTTTACTGTCTCATCGGATGCACTGGCTTTATTTTGTTGTGTTGAATCAAACTCCTTCGCCAATCCTACAAATCCGGTAAAGGCTAAAACACTGGTAGCCCCAACAATCCATTTTACAAGGTTATTTTTTGCCACTTTATTTCCTCCATTCATGTTTTCCATAAGACTACTATAGACGGGGAAAATGAAAAATTTGTGAAAAATAGAAAACCCCCTTTACAGGGGGTCAGAAAATCGTTCCTTTATATTAAACCAATAAAACCATTGGGAAGGTTTTGAGATGATTAGTTCTTCAAGAATATGATTTAGTTCTTGAATAGCTGCGGGGTCTTTTGGAGAAAAATCCTTTGAAAATTGAATTGGAGGTTTTATGATGATATGGTGTTGAAACTTTTTATGCCTGTATCCGTAAAAGGGTAGAAGTGGAATTCCATTTTCTAAAGATAAAACCGCTGCCCCTGCAGGGGTTTTGGTTTCCCTGCCAAAGAGGTAGGACGTTGGAAAATTTGGGCGATAGAAATCACCTAGCAGGACAACCACTCCATTATTTTTTAAATGTTGTCGTAAAGCCCTCCAAATTTTCAAAGGTGATTCTTGATCATAATCCAATCCATTACAACCATGAGATTGGAAAATTTCGTATAGGGGACGGAGTTCTAAGCTTCCTGCAGTTGCTACAGTGAGACAAGGATATTTTTGAGATAGGTACCAATAATAGTAAAAGAAATTTCCCGTATGAGTGGTATAAAGAATCGTACCTTTTCCCTTTTCTAAGGCCTGGTCTATATATTTCTCACCCTCTATGTTGAAAATAGAGTTTTGAGGGGTTAGGTGTCGTTGGGAAAGGAAAAGTATTTCAATTAACATTAGTGTAAGATGAAAGAAATAATTTCTACAAGATTCTTTCTTTTGTAATATAGCGTTTATTTGGTTTTGAATCGTCTTTTTAGTTTTAGGGGCCAAAAGATAATAGGCCCAGCTAATAATAAGACATACATAATAAATAAGGGGTTGGGGAATTCTTCTGATCCACTTTTGCATTTTATTTAATCGATGTGGATTCCTGGTGACCTTCCCTAGTAGTTGATACATAAATTTCCTCCTTAAAGGAAGCGACGCTGATACTTCTGGGTAATCCGGCTTTTTTCCAATATGATAAGGAAGTCAATGGAATCAAAAATTGGATCGTAGGCGGGTTCCCCTCCAATCTTAGCGCCCATCCGGCGATAGCCTTTTAGGAGTGGGGGCAATTTTCGGATGATTTCCTTTTCGGATAAGTAGAGTTGTACTTCAGTAAGACCTTGTAAACGGTGAGAGGGATGAGGATTTATTTGGAATTCCTCGCTAAGCATACCTGTTTTTTTAAAATAGGAGTATATTTGATATACTTCACAAACTTTCTCTAAATGGATACTGGCGCAACCGATCATATAACGATATGGGTTTTGTGTAAGATAAGTGGCAATACCTTCCCATAAAAGTTGCAGTGTCCGTCCGCTTCTGTATTTAGGATCAATACAACTTCTTCCTAATTCAAGGATATCTTCTTTGTGTTCTTTTAAAGGGGTGAGGTCAAATTCTTTTTCTGAGTAAAAGCCACCATGATTGGCAATTCTTTTTCCTGGAAGGAGGCGATAGGTACCTACCACAGAATCTTGTTGCATGTCTTTAACAATTAAGTGATCACAGTATTGATCGAAGGCATCCCATTCAGTTTTCATGGGATTCATTAATTGCGTGTTATTGGATTCTTCAGCAAAAACCCGGTAGCGCAGATGAAAGGCTTGTTCTCTTTCCTTATCTGTTTCTGCCAGCTTAACGGTAAGTGTAGAGGGAGTGCTTTTAATCACGGGCTGATTCAAATCAATCACACCTTCCCTTTAGTAGAGTTATTCCTTCCTTTTTTTATATCGTACAAATAATAAGGTCATTTGAAGATGCCGTTTGATTGTTGTAAAGGTTTTGTAAGAACAATAGAGAGGGTCGTGTCATTCCATGAAAAACATATTTAAAATGAAAGAACCGGTGAACACATTAACCCATTTTGTCACTTTTCTAGCTGCTATTGTAGGATTGGTATTTTTAGTGAATATGGCCCAGGGAAATGTAGCGAAGATTATAACCATGACCATCTATGGTGTTAGTGTGATTCTTTTGTTCGGGGCAAGTTCGTTGTACCATTGGTTAAAAGTTAGTCCGAAAATAGAATTAGCTTTAAGAAAGCTAGATCATATTGCGATTTATATTTTAATTGCAGGTTCTTATACTCCTGTTTTTTATTATGGTTTAACTGGGGCATGGCGCTGGACTATGCTAGCATCGGTTTGGGCACTGGCCCTTATTGGGATGGGTATGAAACTGTTTTTTATACATATTCCCCGGCCTGTTTATACAGGGTTTTATGTAACATTAGGTTGGATTGCTCTTGTTCCTTTTGTGCAATTGATTGAGCATCTTCCGATCGGTGCATTGATCATGATGGTTGCCGGTGGGGTTGCCTATACAATTGGGGCAGTGATTTATGCAACGAAAAAATTGGACTTCTTTCCCAATAAATTTGGTTTTCATGAAATTTTTCATCTGTTCATTTCTGTGGGTGGAGTGACCCATTTCTTAATGATGGTTTTCTTTTTTATTCCTTTAAGCTAAAGAAAGGGCTTGGTTAGCCAGGTCCCTTGTCTGGTAATATTTAATGTCCCTAATACCTTGATTCAACTTGTCCTTTTTGTTATGATAGATAAGCAACTTAAAAAAGAAAAATAACGCTTATGCAGAGGCTTCTCTGTGACATCAGGTTCTGCGCAACGGGAACCCATGAATCTGGTCAGGTCCGGAAGGAAGCAGCCATAAGTGGTCATTTCCGTGTGCCGCAGGTTACCTGATTGTACACAGAGGGCCTCTGGATAAGCGTTGAAAAACGCCCCACCTATAACATTAGGTGGGGCGTTTTTATTCATCATTAGATTGCGTCTTCTGCTTTAGATTCAATAGGGTACATGGCTGGTTCTTCATCTGTTTTGGAGAGTTTATTGTAATCAGCATATTTTTCTGGGACGAGGGTTATAGCAATGGCTGCAATGACACCAGGAATAGCAAAAGCAATAAAATTTAAGTGGATGGGCAATGACAGGGATAAAAGGAAACCGCCGAAAATAGGACCAAGCATACCGCCTGTACGCCCTACGCCAGATGCTACACCTAACGAGGTTGACCGTATCTGTGCAGGATAATACTGTGATAAGTAGGCGTTGATAATATATTGGGCTCCAATGGTGGCAAAACCTGCAATGGCTACTAATAACATAATGAATAAGGTATGTCCGCCAAACCCAAGGAGAGTTAAGGCAACTGCTCCGGAAATGTAGGTCGGCATAAGAATCTTCTTAGAACCGTATTTTTCGCAAAGTTGGCTAATGAAAAGGGTTCCAATAATGGCCCCACCCTGAAGAACAATTAGGAAAGCTAAGCTTGAGTTTAGCGCATATCCTGCTTTAATCATTAAATTCGGAAGCCAGGTGTTTAAACCGTACACCATCAATAAACAAGAGAAGAAGGCAATCCAAAACATAAATGTACTTAATGCACGTTTTTCTTTAAATAGACCAATTACGGGGACTTTAGAATCTGCTCCTTTTAACGCCATAAATTCATCCTGTTTAGTAAAGGTTAAATCAGGATTAATTCTAGAAAGGATTTTTAGTAATTTGTCTTTTTTCCCTCTTTTAATAAGATGGTTGGCTCCTTCTGGTAATTGCTTAATTAGAAGTGGTAATGCCAACATTGGAAGTCCGGCAAACCAGAAAATAGATTCCCATCCCAATGAGGACATTAAGAATATTCCAAATAAAGGTGCAATAATTCCTCCAACGGAATAGCTTGTTAACATAATGGATACTAATTTAATATTGGTTGACTTTGGCGCATAATCCGTTACCAGGGCAATCACGTTGGGCATAATTCCTCCCAAACCTAAGCCTGCTAAGAAGCGGTAAGTAGAAAACATAGTTGGTGTTTCCGCAAAACCGCATAGCAAAGTAAATAAACTAAACAACCCTAAAGTAATTAGAATTACGGATTTTCTCCCAATTTTGTCTGCCAGGATTCCAAAAAAGATGGCCCCGAACATCATCCCGAACAGCCCATAACTTCCCATTGCCCCAGCTTCAACAGTTGTGAGGTTCCACTCTTTGATTAGGACTGGGACTACCGTGCCGTAAACAGCTAAATCGTATCCATCGAATAAAATGATCAAGAAACCCCAGATAGCTAGTCCCAAATGAAAGCGGTTAAATTTACTGTTGCTGATGATTTCAGCAGTGTTTACTTTTGCCATTAATTTTCCCCCTCATAAAAACCCTCATCTTTTTTTCTCAAAGCATCATTTTGGAGTTTCTTGTTGATGTAGCAGATCCAACTCTCTAGAAAACAGAAAAATAGTTATACCGACATTTCCCCCCTAATTCATTCAATCAATTTTTACGTTTTTCAGTATATTTAGAATTTTTAGTATAGTCAAATTGCCTATATGGTAAATTAATTGACGAAATTCGAAGAAGTTAGTAGAATTCTGTCGAAAACACTTTGTTTTTTAAATGTTTTTTTGGTTGAAAAGGTTAAAGTATAAAAACTTTTTATATATGGACAGAAAAAAAGGAGCAATATTTTTGTTTGATGTATAATTAACAGAATATTTAGAGGATTTTCGAAAAGGAAAAGCGAATGTTATGCTAGCTATCCATTTTTTTACCGGGCTAGGAGGGATAAAATGATCCGTTCCTTTGGTTTAGAAAAGGGCAAAAACATAGATTTTTCTTTGTTTTTAAGCCAGATTATGAAGGATATTCGCTTAGGGATTGTTGTTTTGGACCGGGAAGGGAGAATCCAGGGAATTAGTAGAATAGGCTGTGAGTGGCTCGGAGTAGAAAGGGAAGAAGTAGAGAATTTAACAGTAGAAGATGCATTTCCGGGTTTTGGCTATGAACATTTTTTAAATCGATCCATTTTAGATGGAATCACGGTTCAAGATCAGGCTGTGTCTTGGAGAAATGGAGAAATTCGATATGATTTCGTTGTGGATTCTTTTGTTTTACATGGATTAAAAGGGGAAATCCTTTATGGATGTTATACGTTTAAAAACGTTAGTAACCTTCGTGGATTAGAACAAAAGATAGAGCGTAGTGACCGTTTAGCGATGATTGGGCAAATTGCTGCTGGGACTGCCCATGAAATTCGCAATCCCTTAACATCAATTAATGGATTTCTCCAAATGATGGGGAAAACCTTAGAAGAAAAGGGAATGAGCAAAGAGAAGCAATTTACGGATATTATGTTACGTGAAATTAAACGGATCAATGAATTAGTAGGTGAATTTTTGTTATTAAGCCGCCAAAAAGAAGTACAGTATCGTTTAGTTGATATTGATGAAGTTTTTAACGGAATTTTGCCTATTGTGGAAAGTGAGGCTTTGTTGCACGGGATTGATGTGAGGATTCATAAGGAGGATGATTCTTTTCTCCTTGTGGGGGATAGTGAACTATTGAAACAAGTATTGCTGAATATTAGCAAGAATGGCATCGAGGCTATGGGAAAAGGAGGAGTCTTAACCATTGAATTGAAAAAGGAAGAAGAAGGAATAGAGATTAGCATTTCAGATACAGGGACAGGTATCCCCCCTTATTTATTAGATAAAATTTTCGATCCCTTTTTTACAACAAAAGAAGAAGGGACAGGATTGGGACTTCCTGTATGCCATAAAATTATACATGAAATGGGGGGCACCATCCGGGTTTCCAGTAAAGGGTATGGGGCTACCTTCTATCTTACTTTTCCTCATTAAGCCAGGGAAGACCTTTTCCAAGTTATCTTTAATAATGGTATAATATTTCAGAATGGGAAATATACAAAAAGTATCATTTCAAGGAAAGCTGGAGAGAACCATGGCATATCGCGCATTATATCGTGTATGGCGCCCTCAGACCTTTAAGGATATGGTGGGACAGGAACATATTACTAAAACACTGCAAAATGCAATTAAAGAGCAGCGTTTTTCCCATGCCTATTTATTTAGTGGTCCCAGAGGAACAGGGAAGACAAGTGCTGCGAAAATCATGGCAAAGGCTGTTAACTGTGAACGTGGTTTAACAGGTGAACCCTGTAATGAATGTGAAGCATGCAAAGGGATTACGGATGGTTCCGCTGTTGATGTAATGGAAGTGGATGCAGCATCTAACAGGGGAATTGATGAGATTCGGGATTTGCGTGAAAAGGTAAAGTATGCGCCTACACAAGTTCAGTATAAGATTTATATTATTGATGAAGTCCATATGTTAACAACGGAGGCATTCAATGCTCTCCTTAAGACCCTGGAAGAACCTCCTTCCCATGTGATCTTTATTTTGGCAACGACAGAGCCCCATAAACTCCCCGCTACAATTATCTCCCGCTGCCAGCGTTTTGATTTTCGGAGAATTAGCAGCAAAGCAATGGCGGAACGTATGAAAGAGATTGTTATAGCTGAAGGGATTCAGGTAAGTGAGCAGGCCTTGCATTTTATTGCACGGAATGCTGAAGGGGGCATGAGAGATGCCCTGAGTCTTCTTGATCAAGCCCTTTCTTTTGGTGGAGAAGAAATTGAACTATCTCACATTCTCTCCATAACAGGATCAGTGTCAGGGGAGTCCTTAGCTGAAGGGGCGTTGCTGATTGAGAAGAAAGATGCAGCGGGTGCCATGGAGTTGGTCCATGGTTTAGTACAAATGGGTAAAAGCCCAGAACAATATTTGGATGATCTTCTTATTTATTTTAGAGATTTGCTTCTTCTTAAAACAGCGCCAAATCTGGAAGAAATACAAAGCAGATTGGAAATGGACCCTGAATTCAAAAAGTTAGGGAATTTGTTTTCCAGTGAAGGGTTATTTGATATTATTGAGAAGTTGAATCGATTTAAAAATGAAATGAAATGGGCGAGCCATCCACGAATTCTATTGGAAATGGCCCTTATTCGCCTTTGCCAGGGTGAAGCCCCTGAACAGAGAGGAAAGGAATCAAATGATATTCAACTGTTGAACCAGCGGATTCAGTCATTAGAGAAAAAAATAAATGAGATTCAATCCTCTGGTGGGGTTATCCAGAGCCAGGAAAAGGCAGCTCCTGCTTCAAGGCGTAGGGAAGTGTCCAGGCAGGGGATTCAGCCCACGGTTAAAATTCCCCATGCCAGGGTAAAAGCAGTAGCAAATCAGGTGATTCCTGCACAAACGAAGAGATTGATTAGCATTTGGCCAGAAATTCTGGGGGACATTCGGGACAAGAATATTCAAGTCCATGCCTGGTTGATGGCCGGATCCCCTGTTGCCCTGTCGGAAGATGGATTAATTATTGCCTTTAAAAATGCTATTCATTGTGAAACAACAGCAAGGGATTTAAACAGGGGAGTAATTGAAGAAGCAGTGGCTGGATTTATTCATCGCCGTGTGGGCATTATTCCTGTCATGGAAAATCAATGGAAGGAAATCCTGTCTTCACTTCATCCGCAAGAGGAAGGTGATGGCCAGGAGAAGCAGGAAAAAAGGGAAGAACCTGAAGACCATGTGAAAATGGCCTACCGTTTATTCGGTGAGGACTTAATAGATATAAAGGACTAGGAGGCATAAATTAATGTTTGGTGGAAATATGCAAAACATGATGAAACAAATGAAAAAAATGCAACAACAAATGCAAAAGGCACAAGAAGAATTAAAAGAGAAAACTGTAGAGGGCTCTGCTGGCGGCGGCATGGTGACCGTGCTTGCTAATGGCCATAAACAAATTCTTGAAATTAATATTAAACAAGAAGTTGTTGACCCTGATGATGTTGAAATGTTGCAGGATTTAGTATTGGCTGCTGTAAATGATGCTTTAGCTAAAGCAGATGAATTAGCGGCAAAAGATATGGGCAAATTTACGGGTGGAATGAATCTCCCAGGTATGTTTTAGTTAGGGGAGACAATAGTGTATTACCCTGAGCCCATTTCAAAATTAATCGATGGTTTTATGAAGTTGCCAGGAATTGGTCCTAAGACAGCTTCACGCTTGGCCTTTTTTGTGTTGGGCATGAAAGAAGAAGATGTAATGGAACTTGCGAAAGCCCTGGTCAATGCAAAACGCAATCTTATTTATTGTTCCCAGTGTCAGAATATTACAGATGTTGACCCTTGTCGCATTTGTGGGGATTCTTCTCGTGACCGCTCTGTCATTTGTGTTGTGCAGGAACCAAAAGATGTGATTGCTATGGAACGCACACGTGAATTTTCAGGTGATTATCATGTTCTCCATGGAGCAATCTCACCTATGGATGGCATTGGCCCTGAAGATGTTCGGATTCCAGAATTGTTAAAGCGGCTTCATAATGAAGAAATAAAAGAGATTATTTTAGCGACCAACCCTACTATTGAGGGAGAGGCAACTGCTATGTATATTTCCCGCCTCATCAAACCAACAGGAATTCGTGTTACACGAATTGCAAGGGGTATTCCTGTAGGTGGAGATTTGGAATATGCTGATGAGGTTACCATATCAAAAGCCCTTGAAGGAAGAAGAGAAATATAGGTAAACTAAAAGCGACCCTTTAATAGGGCGCTTTTTTGGTTATGCAGCATGAATTCAGTTTTTTCTGCATAAGTTGTACCAAGTATAGAGGTGAGCCTGTGGAGAGACGGCAAGGTTTGGAAAAAGGGGCAGTATGGTCTGCCATGTTTTTATTGGGAGGATATTTTACCTCTTTGCTTGTGGAATACGCTTCCCTCAATTTTATTGTGACACCGGAAGGGAACTGGAGAATTGAGCATGTAAGTGATGTAAGTATTTGGATTTCCTTATTTGCCATGGGGACACTTGTTTTAAGTATTATTCCAGCATTTTTCTTCATTGTTTCCTTACATAAAATAAGAAAGAACCAGTGGACAAGTAAGAATGACAGGGTCCCACTTAAAGGGTTGTTATTTTATTTTGCGTTATATCAAGCAGGTTTTGGCATTTCAAGCCTTGTTTATTTTTTCCTCCCTTATCCTCTTTTTCAAGATGGGACAGTAGGAAGCATTATAGAAGGTTCACTTCCCCAATTATTAATGTTAGGTTCGGCTCTTTATTTGTTTAAAGGGAGACTGAGTGAACTAGGTTTTGTTACCCCGCAAAAATGGCTGTGGCTTGTTCCTTTTGTTGTATTTTTTTACTTTTTTAATGTAACCTGGTTAGATGAATTAATTACTTTCCCTCTGGCAGATTGGTTACACTTAGAAGTGGATTCCTGGCGGGAATCAAAAATTTCTGAAGAAGTGCTTAGAGCGAAAAACATTGGTTTATTTACAGGTTTATTAGATGTATTGATTGTTGGATTACTTGTGCCTATTGCGGAAGAGACTATGTTTCGCGGTGTAGTACAAACAAAGCTGGCACAAAAATATGGGCATGCTCTTGGTATTATTCTTACAAGTTTTCTCTTTGCATTTATTCATATTGATCTTGTATTGTTTGCTCCTATTTTTGTCATGAGTCTGATGCTTGGTTGGCTAAGATACTATTTTAAAAGTATTTGGGCAGCCATTTTATTTCATTCTTTGAATAACTCCGTATCAATCATTGTTTATTATTTTCAGTAAAGTAGAGATGTTATGAATCAAATCAATGCCTGACCCCCTAAAGAAAATGGAGGGATAATGATGAACATTCTTACGATTGTGTTGATTGTTGTTGTTGCGGGAATTGTTTTGTTATTTATGAGCCATTCGCAATGGAAACCAGTACGTTGGATTGGTTGGATGATTGGTCAGTTAGTTCTTGGCAGTATTATTCTTTTTATTTTCAATTTTGCTGCCCAGTCCTTTTCATTTAATATCCCAATTAATCCCGTAACTTCTTCCGTAACTGGATTTCTAGGTCTACCTGGTTTGGCAACCCTCGTTATCATTAAACAGTTTTTTTTGGCAGGATAAATTTAACTTTATAAATTTCTTTAATTTTATTTGACAAATAATTTTTAAAGTGATATATTTTAAAAGTCGCCGCAAAAACGGCAGATTGTTCCTTGAAAACTGAACAGTGAAAAGCTAGAATGCGATCCTAATCAATTTTTTGATTTTAATTTTTAAATAGCTAGCAAAGCTTGAAGTTCAGGCAAAACTTTTACCTTTATTGGAGAGTTT
>CALNBV010000070.1 GCA_937874515.1 uncultured Paenibacillaceae bacterium
GGAAGCCCAGGCCGCGGCCAGTCTATCCCACCAGCATGTGGTGAATATTTATGACCTTGGGCAAGAAGATGGGATCTATTATATTGTAATGGAATATGTGGATGGCATTACACTAAAAAAGTATATTAACAGCCATGCCCCTCTTTCTGTAGAAGAAGCAGTGAACATTGCCATTCAAATAAGCGATGCATTGGATCACGCCCATCAACACCATATTATTCACCGGGATATTAAACCACACAATATTCTTATTAATAAAAGTGGGCGGATTAAAGTAACTGATTTCGGAATTGCCCGTGCAGTTTCCTCTGCGACCATTACACACACAGGTTCTGTATTAGGTTCTGTCCAATACTTTTCTCCAGAACAGGCAAAAGGGGTTATAACGGATGCGAAATCTGATTTATATTCCCTTGGGGTTGTCTTATATGAGATGTTAACGGCGAAATTGCCCTTTAACGGAGACTCTCCAATCAGTGTAGCATTAAAACATTTACAAGATCCTTATATCTTTCCCAAAGAATTGCGTCCAGAACTTCCACAAAGTGTAGAAAATGTGGTGGTCAGGGCCATGGCAAAAGATCCATCATTCCGTCATGAATCAGCCCATGAAATGCTGGAAGATTTACGGACATGCCTATTACCCGACCGAATCAATGAAAAACCCTATCGTCTTCCTGAACTTGCGGATCCAGGGGATGATCATGAGATTACCCGTGTTATTCCAGCGATTAAACCTGACATGTTAAAGAGAAACTGGTCCCCTGATGAAAAGGGAGAGAAAAAGAAACAGGAATCGGAAGGGGATGAACAGGAGAATCAAACCCCTCAGAAACCATGGAAGAAATGGTTCATGCGAGTGGGTGCTGTTCTTGCTATCTTATTGGTGATAACGAGCGGATTTGTCCTGGCAAATAAGATTTTTAACGTGCCAGATGTGGTTGTGCCTAATGTGGAAAATATGCCCTTAGATCAAGCTCGGAAGGCCCTAGAAGACAAAAAATTAGTTCCTGTGATTCAGAATCAATATGACCCGAGAAAGGCAGAAAATATTGTCTTATCCCAGAATCCAGGACCCAATAAAACAGTAAAGCAAAAGTCTGAAGTGGTTTTAATTGTAAATGCCACAACAAAAGAAGCCATGCCAAATTATGTTGGCCTAAAAATAAAAAGTATTGAAACGGAATTAAAAACGAAATTCCAAAAGTATGAAACCAAATTTGTCAACAATGATGAATATGAAGCAGGTATGGTGGTAGAACAACAACCAGCGGCAGGAGAAAATGTAGTCCTGGCCAATACCACGGTCATCTTAACAGTGAACCAGGGGACAGTAACTATGCCTGATGTGATGGGATTAGCAGAAGCGGAAGCCATTGCGAAAATTGAAGGGGCAGGATTGCAGCCGGAAATTACCCGAACAACAAGTTATTCTCCAGAAGGCTTAGTCATTAGTCAATCAACTAAAGCGGGGGAACAAGTTGTCAAAGGATCAAAAGTAGCAATCCAGATTAGTTCCGGGTATCCCAAAGAATCGAAAAAACACATTGTTCCTATAAATGTATTCTTAAATAATGGGGAACAGGCAAGTATCGAAATTCGTTTAACAGATGCAACAGTAACGAATCAAACCATTGAGAAAGTAACCATATACCAGAGCACAAGATTCTCTGTGACATGTATTCTCTCGCCTTCTCGAAATGCAACCATACAAGTTTATAAGAATAATGTCCTAATTGAAACAAGAGTTGTGAAATACAACGACGTGTAATAATTGGAGGGATAAGATGCCTCAAGGGCGTATTATTAAAGCGTTGGCGGGATACTATTATGTTGAAACAGGACAACAATCCATCCAATGCCGTGCGAGGGGAATTTTTAAGAAGAAAAAAATTACCCCTCTAGTTGGAGATGTTGTTGAATATGAAATCACCAGTGGTGAGGAAGGAGTTGTTAATGAAATTCATCCTCGCCAGAGTGAATTAATCCGTCCACCCATTGCCAATGTGGATCAGGCTATCCTGGTTTTTTCAGCAAAGGAACCTGATTTTAGTCCCCAACTTCTTGATAAATTTCTTGTTCATACGGAAAATGCCGGGATTGACAGTATCATTTGCATTACCAAAGTGGATTTAATTGAAGAAGAATTATTAGCTGAAATTAAAGAGAACTACGGAAAGATTGGGTATCCCATTGTGGTTACCAGCAGCAAAGAAAGCAGGGGAATTGAAGAAGTAAGAGAACACTTAAAGGGACGCCTGAGTGTTTTTTCCGGCCAATCAGGCGTAGGAAAATCTTCTTTATTAAATCAGTTATTCAAACATCTTGATTTAGAAACTGCCCCCATTAGTTATAAACTGGGACGTGGGAAACATACGACTCGCCACGTGGAATTAATCCCCCTGCCTGAAGGGGGATGGGTTGCGGACACCCCTGGTTTTAGTTCCCTGGATTTTCAGTTCATTGAAGCAAATGAATTGGGGCACTGTTTTCGGGAAATTCGGGAACATAGTGTCCATTGTAAATTTCGCGGGTGCCTTCATTTAAATGAGCCTTCCTGTCGGGTGCGGGAGGTATTAGAAGAAGGGCAAATTTTGCAGTCAAGATATGATCATTACACCCAATTTTTACGTGAAATAAAGGATAGAAAGCCGAGGTATTAGCAGCATGGTTAAAATAGCACCTTCCATTTTATCAGCAGATTTTGCCCGTTTAGGACATGAAATACAGGAGGTGGAATCTGGCGGCGCTGATTGGATTCATGTGGATGTGATGGATGGGCACTTTGTTCCCAATATTACCATTGGTCCTTTAGTGGTAAAGGCGATTCGTCCCCACACCACTTTGCCCCTGGATGTCCATTTAATGATTGAAAATCCGGATTTATATATTCCTGAGTTTGCGAAAGCTGGGGCAGATATTGTTACCGTTCATCAAGAAGCATGCATTCATTTGCATCGTACCCTGTATCATATTAAAGACCAGGGAGTCAAAGCAGCCGTTTCCTTGAATCCTGCGACTCCGGTTTCTACATTGAAACATGTCATTGAAGATGTAGATATGGTTTTGTTAATGTCTGTGAACCCAGGTTTTGGCGGACAGAAATTCATCCCGGAAGCAGTAAATAAAACCAGGGAATTACGGAACCTTTTAGAAGAAAAAGGCCTTGTTGATAAGGTGGAAATTCAGATTGATGGTGGAATTAACGAAGATACGGCAAAATTAGTAATTGAAGCAGGGGCAACCTGTCTGGTGGCTGGAAATGCCGTGTTTGGGCAAAAGAATCGGGCACGGGCTATTCAAGCTATTAAACAGGCATAAACCTTCGTTTGATGCATAGTTTAGAAAAAGAAAAGTAGGATGAAGGAGAACAACGGGTAAAGGAAAAATTATTCGCAATCCTTATGGCCTATTGAATATACTAAACTGACTGCATCTGAATTGAAGGAGGGGGCATCATGCGGTTTTATACCATAAAGTTGCCGAAATTTCTCGGTGGGCTCATTCGTGCCATTTTGGGCGGCGGAAAGCGATGAAGTAATAAGAAAAGAATAAAAAAAAGCACCTTATTAAATCAAAGGTGCTTTTTTTACACATTTACACTAGACGCGAGTAACGAGTCCAGATTTGAGTGCTTTTGTGCTAACATACACTCGTTTTGGTTTTCCGTCAACAAGGATGCGCACTTTTTGAACGTTAACTCCAAAGCTACGTTTTGTAGAACGGTTGGAGTGACTTCTTGCGTTCCCAGTTTTAGCTTTTTTCCCAGTTACAAAACAAACACGTGCCATATCTTTCACCTCCCCTTGAGAGGGTAATATTCTCTGACTATTTTTGCATACTTAAGTATTATATCAAAGGGTTTTTTATAAATCAAGAAATTCGCGTCTTTCTTTCAACAGGGGGATGTTTGTAGTACAATTAAATGTAGGTTTTAGATAACGGCCTTGTAAGGAAAGATATAAGGAGGAAAGAAAAAATGACCATACAATTAAGTACAGAATTAGGTTCCATTGAAATTGAGAAACAAGTCATTGCCACATTAGCAGGCGGTGCAGCTATGGAATGTATGGGTTTAGTGGGCATGTCATCTACCCGGGCCATGAAAGATGGAATCGCTGAATTATTGCGGAGAGAGAATTTATCCCGAGGTGTAGAAGTACATAAAGAAAACGACCAACTTTTTATAGATTTATATATTATTGTTAGCTATGGCACGAAAATTTCTGAAGTTGCCAATATTGTTCAAGAACGGGTGCAATATACCCTAAAACAAACATTGGGATTAGATGTGGATAAAGTAAACATTTATGTACAAGGAGTTCGGACACTCTAGCTGCAAGGAGGAAATGTAGTGACTGAAGAGATATTAACAGGCAATGAGCTGTGCCTCATGTTGAATGAAGGCGCTAAAATCCTAGAAAAAAATGCAGCACTTGTTGATGCCTTGAATGTATTTCCTGTACCCGACGGTGATACAGGGAAGAATATGAACCTAACCTTCCAGTCAGGTGTGGATGAATTGAAAAAAAATGCTGCTCAGGGAACAGATCAAGTTGCAGCCACCTTTTCTCATGGCCTCCTGTTGGGGGCCAGAGGAAACTCAGGAGTGATATTATCCCAAATATTCCGTGGGCTTTCCCGTGGATTAAACGGATTACAGGTTGCCAATGGTCGCCAATTGGCTGAGGCCTTTCAACAAGGGGTAGACATGGCTTATAAAGCAGTCATGAAGCCCGTGGAAGGAACCATTCTTACTGTGGCCAAAGAAGGGGCAAAAGGAGCTCTCATGGAAGCCAGAAGAGGTGGCTCACCAGAAAAGGTAATGGAAACCCTGGTACGGGAAGCCCAGCGGGCCTTGGCCAACACGCCCAATCAACTTCCGGTTTTAAAAGAAGTAGGGGTAGTTGATTCTGGTGGACAAGGTCTTGTGTTTATTTTCGAAGGGTTTCTCAGTGCCATCAAACAGGGGTTTGTTCCAACCCAGGTTGCAGCAACCCAGGATTCTCCCATAATTTCAGAGGAGCCTGTGGCAAACATGAAAGTGGTTCATTCCCATGTCCACGAGACAGATATTCAACACGGATATTGTACAGAGTTTATGGTTCATTTAAAGGACAAGTATTCCTTTGATGAAAATCAATTTAAAGAAAAGATTAGCCCTTTTGGGGATTCTTTGTTAGTTGTAACCGGGGACCAGTTTATTAAAGTTCATATTCATGCGGAAAAACCAGGCGAAGTGTTAAGCTTTGCCCAACAATATGGCATGCTCGACCGGATGAAAATTGATAATATGCGCCTGCAACATAATGAAGTTTTAAGGAAACAGGAAGAATCCCAGGAGAATGGGGTTGTGCAACCAAAAGAAAATTATGTCCTTGTTGCTGTTGCTTCTGGTAAAGGAGTGACAGATATATTCCGTAGTTTAGGGGTTAATAGGGTAATTGAAGGTGGACAAACCATGAATCCCAGCACCGAAGATATTGTACGAGCCATTGAAAAGGTGCCTGCGAACCATGTGATCATTCTTCCAAATAACAAAAATATTGTCATGGCGGCACAACAGGCAGCCCAATTAGTGAGTGTTCCTGTGACTATAATCCCATCAAAGACTATACCTCAAGGTATTTCTGCAATGCTGGCCTTTAATCCCGCAGAATCATCTGAGGAAAATGAAGAGGCGATGAAGGAAGCGATTAGCTATGTGAAAAGCGGCTCCATCACCTATTCTGTACGGGATACCACCATTAATCAAATGCCCATCCATAAAGGGGATTACATAGGAATGGCAGAAGGAGATTTGGTTTCTTCAGCTCCAGATTCCCTCCATACTTCTCTCCAATTGCTTGAACATATGGTGGATGAAGATACGGAATTAATTACCGTGATTTATGGAGAAGATGTGGGAGAAGGGGAAGTGGAAACCCTGATTCAGGAAATCGGGCTTAAGTTCCCAGATTGTGAAATTGAAACCCATAACGGTGGGCAACCTGTATATCATTATCTCTTTTCCGTAGAATAGAATGTAGGATGAATTGGAAGGAGCAAGACCATGAGTAAGATTCGCGTCGTGACAGACAGTACATCGGATATTCCTATTTCCTTAAGGGGAGAGTTGGGGATTAAGGTTGTTCCCTTAAAAGTTCATTTTGGCAAGGAAACCTATTTGGATGGTGTGACAATCACACCATCTACTTTCTATGAAAAGTTAGTGTCTACTGAACAATTGCCTACTACATCCCAGCCAGCCCCCCTTGATTTTACCCAAATGTATGAATCCATCCGGGAAGAAGAAGGGGAGGATGTAGAGATCATCTCCATCCATATTGCAGGGGTTTTGAGTGGAACGTATCAAACAGCGAATATTGCAGCAAGTATGGTGGAAGATAAAGTAAAAGTGCATGTGGTTGATAGCAAGATGGCTTCTTATGTTTTTGGACAGCTTGTTGTAGCAGTAGCCCGGGCTGCCAGAGAAGGAAAATCCATAGAAGAATGCCTGGATTTAGCCCGCCGCATGAAAGAGCGTACCCAGGTATTATTTGTAGTAGATACCTTAACCTATTTGCAGAAGGGGGGCAGAATTGGTAAAGCTTCAGCGTTCTTAGGTTCTTTGCTGAATGTGAAGCCAATTTTAACCCTGGATGAAAATGGGACTGTTAGTCCTTTTGAAAAGTTAAGAGGCAAGAAGAAAGCCATTAATCATATTATTGAAGCCAGTAAAAATTATGCAGGGCAAGGTCCTGTCGTGATGTCTGTCATCCATTCTGCCAGTGAAGAAGAAGCAGTCGCGTTGGGTGAGAAAATCCGCCAGGAATTCAATGTACAGGAATTAGTGGTGACTGAACTTGGACCAGTCATTGGAACCTATACCGGGCCAGGCCTTGTTGGGATTGTCGTATATAAGTTGTAAAAGAAGGTTAAAACGTGAGCAAAGCATTCCTGCCTGATGGGTGGGGATGCTTTTTCTTTTTAAGCTATGTAATAATAGAAACAGATTTAAACATTACACGGAAGGAGAGGTTCAATGTTTGAAAAGATGAATTATACAGGAACAAAAGAAGAGCAATATGGGATGGTAATACGCCAGCTTAAAGAATTATCCCATGAAGTAAAAAAACAGGTGACTATTTTATCCAATGCTTCTGCTTTGTTAGGGAGTTTTCTGCAGGACATCAATTGGGTTGGTTTTTATGTTTATGAACATGGACAATTGTGGTTAGGGCCTTTTCAAGGGTTGCCGGCCTGCACACAAATTCCTATGGGAAAAGGGGTATGTGGAACAGCTGCTCAACAAAGAAAAACCATTGTGGTTCCCAATGTCCATGAATTTCCTGGTCATATTGCCTGCGATGCAGCATCAAAGTCGGAAATTGTTATACCTATTGTTGTAAGTGGGGAGTTATATGGTGTATTAGATATTGATAGTCCTATAGAAAACCGCTTTGATACGGTGGATCAAGAATGCCTGGAACAATTCGTCAAGATCCTGGCCTCTTTTTTAGGGGATAATTTGTAAATTGTCTCTTATCCCTATAAGTGCAACTATGGCTGCCCCTGCCAAGTTTCCTAATCAGCGCACATTTAAGAATTGACGAAAGGAGAAAATTCTTTTAAAATTAAAACCAAGTAATTAGGTGTGCATAGTATGTATATCGATCGAAGAAGGGATAAGGGGGATTTTGTATGGCTAAGAAAATTCTTTTTATTTTTGCTCATCCTGATGATGAATCTTTTGCGTGTGCAGGTACCATTGCAAAGTATCAAAATTTGGGGCATGAAATTTCTTTAGTTTGTGCAACTTCCGGATGCAAAGGGAAGTCTGGGGAATACCAATTCCAATGCCGTGAAGAGCTGGCACGCCATCGTGAAAAAGAAACCAAATGTGCTGCTGAAATTATGGGGATTTCCAATTTGTTTTTTTACCGTTATCTTGATGGTTCTTTAATGTCTCAGGATTTGCAGGCATTAGGGCGACGTATATATAAAACAATCCATGAGATTCGTCCAGATATACTTGTTACTTTCCCACCAGATGGGGTAACGGGACACTCGGATCATATTGCCATTTGCCAGGCTACGAATGAAGCTTTATTATTGTTGGATGCTGAGGGTGGATTCTGGGGGGATGTATACTTTGCATCTATTCCCCATTATTATGATTACTGCGAGCTATCTGGCCCTGATAATGTATTTCCTATTACGGGAAAAGTGGATATTACCCCATATCGTGAAGTAAAAAGCAAAGCCTTGCAGGCCCATCGGAGCCAGGTATTTTCATTAAATCGGGCTTACCCGGGAATCATTGATGGGGAGCACTATTCCATTGGTAATTATGAATACTATACATTAATTCGTTCCAAGGGAGAGTCGATTTTCCCACAGGGGAATCCAGAGGAAATTGCGACTTTTGATTTTGTTTAATAGAAAAGGGCGACCAAATTTGGTCGCCCTTTAAAACCTGCCAGATTTAAAAATAGAATAGATTAACCAGAGAAACATCAATGTAGCAATACCAAATCCTATCTCAATAGCAGGGACGTTCCAGAGCAGGGTGGATTGTCTGGTTAATGCCGAACCAATGATAAGGCCTGTCGTGATGATACTAAAAGAAAGTAGGACAATGCTAAAGGACAAGCGATTGCTAATCCGTTCTAATTTTTTAATGGTCATTCCTAGTTCTGGAATGGTAATTTCCATATGTAATTTGCCCTTTTTAATGACCGAGGCCATTTCATGCATATGCTTTGGTAATGTGGAAAGCATTTCTCCGTACTCAGCCAACTCTTTCATTAGATTTCTTGCAATCCTCTTTGGATTATAGCGATTTTTTACTAGTTTATGTCCAAAAGGTTCCGCTACTTTGATGATACTCAGTTCCGGATCTAAATCCTCCACAATTCCTTCTACTGTAAGAATTGCTTTTCCTAGCAATGTTAAATCAGAGGGGATTTTAATACGGTGTTGGAATGCTACTGAAAATAAATCATTCATGGCTTCCCCTAAATTAACTTCACTAAAAGGGGTATCATAATATTTTTCTTTTAGTAATTCTACATCTGCTCTTAATTGCTGCATATTGATTTCATCAGGCATGATTCCAATGCTGATAATCTCTTTAACCAACTTGTCTGTGTCCTGACGATTTAAAGCAATGAGTAAAGATGCGAAATGTAGTTTCATTTCAGAGGTAAGGCGTCCTACCATTCCGAAGTCCATTAAAACAATGGTCTCCCCTGGTAATACCAGGATATTGCCAGGGTGAGGATCTCCATGGAAAAACCCTTCAATGAAAATTTGGTGGAGGATTGCCTGAGCAACTCGTTCGGCTAATACTTTACAGTTATACCCTTGTTGAATAAGGGTTTCTTTTTTATTAATCTTTATTCCTTCCACATATTCCATGGTGAGCACTTTTTGCGTGGAATAATCCCAATATATTTTAGGAACGTGAATTTTCGAATCATTACTAAATTGCTTTCCGATTTTTTCCCCATTTCTCGCCTCAACAGAATAATCTAATTCTGCTCGCAAAGACTTGGAGAATTCATCAACCATATCTCTTAATTGATATTTAGCGGCAGATTTGCTGCGTTGTTCTACTAACATCGCTAAATCTTGCAGTATTTCTAAATCTGTCTTTATGATTTTGCGGATATTAGGACGTTGAACTTTGATTGCCACTTGTTCACCTGTATGTAAAACTGCGTAGTGAACCTGTCCAATACTGGCTGCTGCAAGGGGAACCTCACGAAATTCCGCAAACAAGTTGTCAATGGTGTCCCCTAATTCTTGTTCAATGATACTTTTCACAATATCAGAGGAAAATGGGGGTACCTGGTTTTGCAATTTTTCTAGTTCAAAAATAAGGTTGGCAGGAAATAAATCAGGTCGGGTACTGGCAAACTGCCCCATTTTAACAAAAGTAGGCCCCATTTCCTCTAAGAACATGCGGATTCGTTCAGCCATGGGTTTCATATAAAGATCCTGGTCATCTTCAGCCAATAAGTGTTTAGGCAAGGAAAGAAGTTCATGAAGCCCTAATTCTTTAACAATAAAGCCGAATCCATGTCGGGAAAAGGAGGCTACAATATTTCGATAACGTTGCAAATGGCGAAATCGTTTATCAAAAATATGAAACCTCTCCTTTTAAGTTTTAAACTTATAATGGTCCTGAAAAATTGTATTGTCAATCACTTGCTAAAAGGAGAGGTAATTTTCGTTCCAGGAAAATAAAACTGGAGAATTTCTTTATAGCTTTTTCCTTTAAGCCCCATCATATAGGCTCCCCATTGGCTCATGCCTACCCCATGGCCATATCCTTTTCCTTTTAAAGTGTAAGTATCATTCCTATACTCCATTGAATTTGTAAGGAAACTTTTAAAGCGGGTACCTCCAATCATGGAACGGATGGTGGATACAGGCACATCATGAAGGGAAACTTTATGATAAAGAATGGTGCCTTCAAGTAACCGTGCTAAATATTCAATCTCAATAGATCCTTTGACAGAGCGGTTGGATGCATTGCGTTGATTGGCAATTTCTAAATGGGGGATGGAAAGAATTTTGATCTCTCCAGAGTACCCTTTGTTCGTAAGCCAATTTTTCATATTGGTAGTGATTTGAGTATCTTTTTCCTCTAATAAGTCCCACACATGGGGATTTTCCCAATTAATTTTGTTCATATCAATTTGGGTTTTTTGTAATGAGATCTCCCAGGGATTGATTGGGTCATAAGGGTCCTTTTTAATAGGAAAGAAAGAAAGAGGGGAACCGCCCCACACATTTGCGTTATTTTCTGTGATTCCTCCATTGCTTGATGAATAAAAGGCCTCAATTAATTGGTTGTTATAAGAAATCACTTCTCCTTGTGTTTCCTCAACAGCCTTTGTGCTATTGGCATACCAATCAAACCCCCCATACACCTGAAAATGGGTTGTATCATCCATTTCCTTTTTATAATGGGCGTACGTATAGGTGCGCGCTGCAAGAGTCTGGGCTTTTAAAGATTCAAGGTTCCAGGAAGGGCTTACTTCAAAGGGAACTACGCCTTTTAGGTAATCTTCAATAGGCAATTGATTAACAGGACGGAGATGATTGTTTTCTAAGCGGATTTCCATGGCGCCTAAATAGGGGCGATTGTTGACTTTGACATAGTGGGAAGTGTCATAGTGTTCTGGGACAAGGACTAAAGAACTTGTTAGTTCGTATGTATTTCCCCCTCCTTCAATGAGAAATTTCCCATCTTTTACGGTTATGTGATAGTTCACTCCTTCCTGTAGAAAAAGGGTAGGGTCCGTTGTGAAATAAGTTCCATTTATATGAAGATATAGTTCTGAAGCGTTGCCAACATAGTTGACTAACTTCACTGTAACCATTTCTTCAGCCTGGCTCATTGCAGGATTTGTGAAAATAAAAAATAGGGATATGAATAAAGGAAGTAAGTATCTCATATCCCTATTCTTTCCTTAAAGTTAGAATCAATTCCTTAGGCAGCAATGGTTTTTGCTGTTGCTTGTTTTCGTTTAATGATCCATTCAGCAAATAGTAGGTTAAGGACCCAACTAATCCAAATGGAGATTGCAAAAGATAAGGGGAAATTTTCTCCACCTACAAAAAGGCTAGTAATAGGGAGCCACAACCGAAGGGTAACCGTAGCAAAAGTAAGAGAATAATTGCGAATCATCCATTGTTGGTGAAGCTTCACGTTTTTTTGGCGGATATTTCGAAAGGCCTGAAAAGCAGTAAAGAACCAAAGAAGGGAGAGGAGAAGCAAACCGATGGCAGCAGGCAAACCACCTGTAGCGAAGAAAGACAGATAGAAACCGGAGATGGAACCCAATAGAATACTGAGGTAGTAAAAAATCCCCACACCCCGATGCCATTTTATATATTTTATTCTTAACCGATCTATAAACATAAAAGGGCCAACAATGACTGAGGCTAGACTGCCGATGACGTGCATAAAAAGGAAAAAATACCACACCGTGCTCTGGGGACCGAACAATTGCTTTTTCCCAACGATAAAAGGTGCTTGATTATAATCTACAATAATGTAAAAAAAGGATACATACAGTGCAAAAAGAAGAGACAGCACCACAATAAGAACCAACCCAATCTTTTTCATTTCTTTTCCACTCCTTGCATTCGGTTTATGGTTTTTGGTTTTTGGTCCACAACCATCCTATCTGAGGGGGGTTACATTCCAATTTATTTACGTTAAATTTTGTATCAAACCATTTAAGTCAAAATATCGAAATAAAACAAAAACTCGGTTTTTTGAATATTTTTTATGATATGATTCAAGTGATAAATTTGTCGAAATTTGACATAGATATAAAATATAGAGGAAGTTAAAGAGGGGTATTTTTATGGGCAAGAGATTTACTTTAACTGTATTCTCAATTTTATCTGCAATTATAGGTGTGTATTTAACGTATGAATCTTTTGTTCTCCAAAGCGAACTTCAATCTATGGATGGAACAGGTGTAGGATTTCATCCTTTTGGTTTAGATTTGTTAATACCTACTGAAAAGATTACTCCAACTTCAATAAAAACATTTATATTCGGATTTTTATTTGTTGTTGTTTCCTTTTTGTTAATAAAACTAAAAGAACTGCAAAAGAATTAAGATAACCTGTCCACACTAGGACAGGTTTTTTAATTCCTTCATGAAATTAGTAATGGCTTTTGCAAGTTCTTCCGGGGCCTCTAGCATGGAGGTATGGCCGGCGTTTTTGATTACCACAGAGGTTACGTTGTCGCCTTCTACACAGAAGGTTTTTTCCATTGGGACAATCACATCGTTTTCTCCCGCAATTAGAAGAAGGGGAACCTTCATATTTTGTAGTACAGGGGTACGGTCTGGCCGTTCTTTAATGGCATAAAGAGATCCAATGGCCCCTTCAGGTGAGGTATGAAGGCCAAGTTCTTTGGCGAAATTCACCTCTTCAGTGAGTTTGTTCAGATTTTCTGGCGCAAAAAGAACAGGGTAGAACCCTTCAATAAATGTAGCCATTCCTTTTTCCTGGATGATATTGATATTATTTTGTCGAACTTGGTTTTTCTCTTCCGAGTCTGGTTCGCTAAGGGAATGAACAAGGGAAAGAGCTGATAACCGTTGTGGATATTTTTCGGCAATCGCCAGGGTGATGTATCCTCCAAGGGAGTGGCCAAAAACAGCGGCTTTTTTAATTTCTAGTGCATCGAGCAACCCGATAATGTCATTAGCCATTTGTGTTGTAGAATAGGGTGGTGCTGGGACGGAAGATTGGCCATGGCCACGTAGGTCAGGAGCAATCACCCGATATTCTTTAGAAAGCCTAGGAATCACTTTTTCCCAGATGGATGAAGTAAAGCATAAGCCATGAAGCAAAACCAGGGGTTGTCCCTTTCCTTCATCCAAATAGGAGAGGGTAACATCCTTTACTTTCACCGATTTTCTTTCCAAATCTTTCACCTCGTATCATCAAATTCTCTTAATTATACCATTGCATATTTTGCCAGTCAGCAAATCTAGCATACTTTGACAGAATACACTGATAATAAAACAGTACGGAGAGGAAACGTATACATCCCTCTCCGTACTGAATTGTAATATCTAATCATCAGAGCCCTTTTTGTTTTTATTAAATAACTTTCCGAAAATACCGCCTAACTGGATCCCTTGCCCTCTGTTTTTCATTTTTTCTTTTCTTTCTTCTTCCCGTTGTTCCCTTCTACGAGCCCTTTCTTCTTTCATGGTAGAGATTCTTTCTGCTTTTGCTTTCCTTCTTTCCATTCGGTATAAGTCACCTCTACGAGATTGTCGCCTTCTCCTGGGGTAACCAGGGTTTTCATCCTGATATGGATTCACTAAATATTTCCACCCTCTCCAGCTAGATGATTCATTATATACAGGATGGGGGAGAAGGTTTATGTTGAATTTAGTATAATTAGTTGGTTGATATTGGTTTTACTGTAGAAAGGAAGTGCCAGATATGAAGGGTACAATTCTAATTGTGGATGATGAAGAGAAAATTCGTTCTATTGTTTCCAACTATTTGAAGCAGGAAGGATTTTATATAGATGAGGCGTCAAAGGGTCAGGAGGCTTTACAACGATTAAAAGATAGTACCAAAGAATATGATTTAGTCGTCCTGGATTGGATGATGCCGGAAATGAGTGGTTTAGAAGTATGTAAGAGAATAAGGGAGTTTTCTGAAATTCCAATTCTGTTTTTAACAGCGAAAACTGATGAAGTGGACAAGCTTGTTGGTTTAGAAATCGGAGCCGACGATTATATTACGAAACCCTTTTCCCTCCGCGAGGTAGCTGCAAGAATTCGTGTGATTTTGCGCAGGATGCAAAAAATACAAAAGCTTACCTCAGAATCCTTACTTGTTCGTGGGGAGATTACAATTGATATCACTCGCCATAGTGTAAAGGTGAGGGATAAAGAAATTGATCTAACCCCAACAGAGTTTAATCTATTGCATACTCTGGCAACTTCCCCAGGCCGGGTGTATTCCCGCTTACAGCTGTTGACCCTTTGTTTAGGAGAGGAATATGCAGGATATGAACGGTCCATTGATACCCATATCAGCAATCTTCGCAAGAAAATAGAAAAGGACCCTGCCAAACCAATCTATATTGTTACCGTATTTGGAATTGGATATAAATTTGGAGAAAACCTATGAAATTGAAGTACAAGTTAGCAGTGATTTTTGGAGCCATAGTCACCATAGCTATGGTTTCTGCAGGATGGATTGCATTACAGTGGGAACAATCCCGGTTAATTAATGGCCCTCTTGATTTTTATCTTATTTTATTCGTGATTCTGTGGTTGAGCCTCTTATCAACGGTTTATTTAATGAGCCTCTGGCTTGGCCAGCGGATTGAAAAATTAGTAGTTCAGGCGGAAGAAGCAGCTTTTGTTCCTGGAATGAAGGATGTTTCTGTAACCAGGGAGGATGAACTATCTTCGCTTGGCAGATTGATGAACACAATGGGGAACAACCTGGCAGAAGGGGAGGGGATTCGAAATCGATTGGTTTCCGATGTCGCCCATGAGCTGCGCACCCCTCTCGCTGTACTCCATGGACAACTTGAATCCATGGTTGATGGGGCAAGTGAAATGAAACCGGAGCAGCTAGTGCCATTATTGGATGAAACAACCCGAATGTCCCGTTTAATTCATGATTTGCAACAATTAAGCCTGGCTGAGGCAGGTAAGTTACAGTTAGAGCGAAAATGGATTTCTTTTGCCAGTTTATTAGATGAAGTCATCTCTTTTTTACAGTTTGAAGGAGAGGAAAAAGGGATTGCCATTGATAATCATGGTATGGCACAAGGTGAAATTTATTGTGACCCTGGGCGAATGAAACAAGTGCTCATAAATTTAATAGGAAATGCCATCCGCTATACCCCGAATGGCGGGAAAATTAGTGTGAATGTCCTTGAAAATAATCATTCTGTCCGTGTGGATATTAAGGATAATGGCCCTGGCATTCCCCCGGAACATTTACCCTATATTTTCCACCGCTTTTATCGGGTAGAAGAATCTCGCAACCGCCAATCTGGTGGTATGGGATTGGGGCTAGCCCTTGCAAAGGAATATGTGAACATCCATGGCGGAACCCTCACATCGACTAGTAAATTAGGGAAAGGAACTACTTTTACCATGATGCTACCCAGGTTTCCTGAATCTTAACAACTTCTTGACATCCTCCAGAAATGATTTTGAAAAGTTGGCTTTACTATAGTGGGAGATGAATCAGAGAGGAGCAGAATGATGAAGGAACCTATGGAATTAATACTTGCAGATGATGTTTGGAAAGTTTTCGGCAATAAAGAGAATCAAGTTGAAGCCTTAAAGGGCATTCATATGAATGTGCATGAGGGAGAAATCATTGCCATTATGGGACCATCAGGTTGTGGGAAAACCACATTGCTTAATGTTCTTTCTGGCATTGATTCTATTACCAGCGGGAAAATCTTTTTTGTGGGAAATAACCTCCATAAAATGAGGGAAAGAGAGAGGGACCGTTATCGGGTAGAAAATATGGGGTTTGTTTTTCAGACTTATAATTTGATCCCTGTTTTATCAGCAGTAGAAAATGTAGAATTGCCCCTTTTATGCAGAGGGGTATCTGCAAGGGATGCCAGGGAACGGGCTATCGAAGTGTTAGGGCGTGTTGGTTTGAAGGAACGCAAGGATCATCGTCCCAATCAGTTATCAGGAGGCCAACAACAACGAGTGGCTCTGGCGAGAGCCATGGTAAACAATCCCCGGGTAATATGGGCTGATGAACCTACGGGAGCCCTTGATCGGCAGACAACGGAAATGGTTTTAGATTTAATCGAACATTTGAATCGTGTAGATGGCATTACATTTGTCATTGTCACACATGATCCTAAAGTAGCTGAAAGAGCCCATCGCATTTTGTATATGGATAGTGGACAAGTCATACAAGTAGGGAAGGGGCGAAACTAATGTCCTGGAAACATCTCCATTTATGGCGAATGGCCTTCCGCAATATGCTTGTCCATAAACAAACGACCCTTTTAACCATTCTTGGCGCTCTTGTGGGAACGGCTCTTATTACTACCTCCCTGCTTTTGCAGCATTCGATGAATCATAGTGTGGATCAGGTGATGGCTCAACAAATCGGCAATATTGCTGCTGATGTTTCAGCTTTAGAGCAAAAACAGTTGCAACAGGGTTATTTTACAGATTCCCATGTTGGTGAAATGAAAGAAGAAATCAAACAACAGGGTCGCAATCTTTTGCCCACCGTAGCTACAGAAACCTTATTTATGGTGAAAGACCCCTCAGGTAAGCCTTTATTAGTAGGGCCGAGCACCTATGTATATGGTTTTGATCCTGTATTGGGGAAGCAATTTGATGAAAAGGCGATGGAACGTCTTCCTGGCAACATCAAAAATAATGAAGTGATCCTTTCTTCTCCACTTGCAGAACAGTTGGATGTTAAAGTAAATGAATCGGTGTATATTAGGGATAAAAATAATCAAGAACACCCTTTTAAGGTACGTGCTATTGTACCCGAGCAAGGGTTAACCGGATATAAAGGCATTCAGCAATGCAGGTACACAGCCATTGTTTCCCTGGATCAAGCAAGGCAGTTAGCCCAAATGGAACAGGGTTATTCCAATGTCCTGATTTCAAAGAATGATGATATTCGAGAGAATGGGACGGTATTAGATCATCAAAAATGGACGGAAAATTCTGTTCAGTGGAAAATGAGGTTTTATTTGGAGCAAAATTTAAAATTGCTTCCTGTATTCACCATTGCTAGCTTAAATTCCATTGTCATTGGCATAGTGTTAATCATCAATATTTTTAAAATGATTGGAGAAGAGCGGCGTCGGGAAATGGGAATCCTCCGGGCTATTGGATTGACCAGTGAAGATTTAGCACGGGTTCTTCGCATTGAGGGATTTCTTTATGCAGTAATTTCAAGTGTATTGGGAACTGTCGCGGGCATTGGTTTGTCCTATTTGCTCATGCTTAAGCTTCGGGATTTATTGCAGGTCATCGCCGAATATGAGCAGGGGATTATGATGAAATTTACCTTCGATGTAGATTTCGGCACCCTAATAACGGGATTTGTTATAGGTGTCCTTCTCGTCTATCTATGTGTTTGGTTTGTGTCCCGTAAAGTGACCCGACTGCAAATCGTTGAGGCCATTTATGGGCAGGAAAATGGAACAAGGGTGGCTTCAGGAAAAAATAAGTCCATTCTTATTAAGGTATTCCAATTATTCTTGTTCATTTTCACTGTGTTTTTGTATTTGGTTACCATGACAGAATCTTACCGAACCTATGTTAGCGATAGCCCTATACAACCTGTGCTTAATTTTCTCGTGGGATTTATCCTTGTGATTCTGACTGTCCTAATCTGTGTGGTGTGGATGGGTAAAATTATAAACATCATAACAGGTCTTTTTCGTCCCTTTCCCAAAATGTATGGCACCCTAAAATTAGCCTTTCGTTATCCTGAGGTGAATAAAACCCGGTCAGGTCTTCTTCTAACCATGTTTGCCCTTGTCTTATTCCTTACGGGTTTTTCGGGGGTTTTCAGTAAAACCATTGTGCAGTATTTCGGAAATTTTGATGCCAGAAAAGCCACAGCAGGGTATGATTTACTGGCAATCCATTCTGGGAGGATGACCAGTGGGGAATTGCAGGAGATTTTCATTCAATCAAATTATATTGATAAAGAAAAAATCCAAAATGGGGTTGCCGTGCAACAAATACCCATTGGGGATTTTAATAATTTGTATATTAATGAAATTGATGAAACCTTTTCTTCCCATACCACTCAAACTTTAAAAAGTCGGGACCAAAACTATCCTTATGATCCTTCTGCCTGGATGGCTGTGGCAAAGGATTCCAATGTCGTAATCCTTTCATCCAATCTTCCTAGTTTAAATGGAGAAACCTATGAAGTTGGGGATCTTTATCCTGTTGAGGCCTATGGCAGGATTGTAAACAAGAAAATCATTGGGATTGCTGATTATACAAATGAATGGATATCCTACCTCCTATGGCCTTTGGGTGAAACAAAATGCAATCAGTCAATATGCTGTTGATGATCAACAAATCCAGACCACAATTTTGATTCAAGGAAAAAATAACGGGATGAGCAAAGAGGTGATAAAAGGGATTGAAAAGGAGTTCACCTTGCATAATATCTATCCCCTAAACAATCCCACAGAAAAGTTTGTTGTGCAAAATTCATTTATCCAGGTACTCTTTTCCTTATTTGAGGGGTTCAGCGCCCTGGCTACTTTCATCGGAATTGCCGGTTTAATGGTGGTCATGCTGCGGGTAATCCGGGAGCGGCGCCAACAAATTGGGATGATGCGGGCCATTGGTGTCCAGGGGAATTTGATTTACTGGAGTATTCTTTTTGAGGGAATTTCCCTTGGATTGACAGGGATCTTACTGGGAATGGGTTTAGGTTCTTATACCGGATATATGATGATTTCTAGTTTAATGAAGGATGGGGGAGGAAATGTTACCATTCTGATCCCCTATGGAAAATTAGCTGTTTACCTACTGGGTTCTTTACTATTCACCATCCTTGCCTCCATGATCCCTGCAAGAAAGGCAATAAAACTTCCCCCAGCGGAAGCCACACGATATGTAGGGTAATGGAGGGGAATTGACATCTTTTAAATCTTTGATTACTATTAAATTATGTTATTGACTATGGCCTCCTTGATTAGGTGGGCGTTAAAGTGTTTGTAAATGACGGATAGAACTTGCTAGACCTTTGCAGCAGTCCTTGTATTGCCATTTATAATAGGAGTAACTTTCACGCCATACAATAATATATGTGTGGCGTTTTTATGTTAAAATAGTATAGATACAAATTGAAGGGATTTCATGATAGTAAGCCTAATATCTATAATCCAATGAAGGAAAGGATATAGACTTGAATCTATATAATCAAGGGGAAAAAAGGAGAAGAATCTAATGGGTAATGGGGCTAATCTCGATTGGGAAAATTTAGGTTTTCTTTACAGGGAGACCAATGCGAATTATGTTTCCTACTGGAAAGATGGGGCGTGGGATGAAGGGAAGTTGGTAGAAGAAAAAATGCTGACAATTAGCATGGCTTCACCTGCACTTCACTATGGCCAACAATGTTTTGAAGGGTTAAAAGCCTACAGAAGAAAAGATGGGACCATAGGGCTATTCCGGCCTGACCAGAATGCGAAACGCATGCAGGATACCTGTAGAAGACTTCTAATGCCTGAGGTTTCTGAAGAGAAGTTTATTGAAGCCGTGAAAATGGTGGTAAAGGCAAATGAGGAGTTTGTTCCTCCTTATGGATCTGGTGCCACATTATATATACGGCCATTTATCATTGGTGTTGGTGACAATATCGGTGTTAAACCAGCCACAGAATATATCTTCTGTGTTTTTGTCACTCCCGTTGGCCCTTATTTTAAAGGCGGAATGACCCCAATTAAAATGGTAGTAACCGATTACGACCGGGCTGCACCACATGGAACAGGAGCAGTTAAAGTTGGTGGAAACTATGCAGCAAGCTTATTGCCACATGAGATTGCAGCCAAAGAAGGCTATAGTGATTGCGTATACTTGGATCCTAAGACCCATACCAAGATAGAAGAAGTTGGTGCCGCTAACTTTATTGGCATTACGAAGGAGAACGTACTTGTTACACCAAAATCTCCATCAATCCTTCCTAGCATTACAAAGTACTCTTTACTCTACATTGCAGAGAACATCTTTGGGATGAAGGTGGAGGAAAGGGACGTTTATATCAATAACCTGGATGAGTTTGTAGAAGCAGGTGCCTGCGGTACAGCTGCAGTAATCTCACCATTAGGTAGCTTAACTGTTGGCGATGAGAAGCACGTTTTCTACAGCGAAACCGAGGTAGGACCAGTCGTTAAGAAGCTTTACAATCATCTCATCGGAATCCAGTACGGCGAAGTGGAAGCTCCTGAAGGTTGGATTGTTGAAGTTAAATAAATTATATAAATTCATCCAGCCTAAGAGATTTAATAAATCTCTTAGGCTTTTTTGTTTGTGGAATTTTAGCAAAATTGACTATAAAGAAAGAACTATGTAATATTATTTGATAATTCAGATAGTAAATAAAAGATAGATTTGATATATTGTAGATAAATATAAAAAGAGAGGTGATATAATTGGAAAGTTATTATGAAATCCTTGGTGGAGAAGAAACAATCCAAAAACTTGTCAATTCTTTTTATCCCCGTGTATATAGTGACCCCGATTTAAGCCCCTTATTTTTAGGAGATATGGAAGAAGTTAAACGAAAACAAAAGATGTTTTTAACGCAATTTTTGGGTGGACCTAAATTATATAGTGAGGAATTTGGCGCACCTGTAATGAAATATCGGCACCTCAATTTTGAAGGAAGCAATGGATGACGCTGAATTAGAAGGGGAAGCCCGTGAATTTTTCTACGAAAGATTAACGGAGATTGCTCACTTTTTCGTAAATTCGGAGAATAAATAAATAGTTCATGACTGTGTATTTTAGGGAATAAAATATTCCTGAAATTCTGGATATTAAATTGCCAGGGGTGATTGGTTTGGTTGAACAATTAAACAGGGTACAATTAATTGAAAAAATTGACACCCATCTACGAAAAACAGCCAGACAATTAATTAAATTAAACACACTTCATGAAACATTAGATTATCTCATTCAGTCATTTTGGAAACAGTTTAAATGTGACTATGTTTCTATTCTTTTAAAAGAAGGAGACTTTTTATTTAATAAGATTAATAAAGGCGAGAGTACTGAATTTGAGAAAAGATTCCCTATAAAGATTGATTCCATTACAAAACAGTTTTTAGAACGTTCCATTTGCGCCTATGATATCCAGGAAGAAACAGAGCGTTGTGAGTTATTAAAAAGTATTGAATCAGAAGGTTTTTCTGTATGGTTTACCGTTCCTATTAAAGAAAGTAACTCTGAAAGTTATGGGGTTTGTGTCATTGGTTCCCGCAGGAACGTAAAACTGGTACCTGGGGGAAGAAAGTTACTGATCGAATTTGGAAACGATATTGCAGTTGCCCTGGAGTTAGCTCTACATAAAGAGAAAGATAAACAGAAAATCAAGGGAATTGAGTGGATAACTGATAATTTATATTTGAGTGACTCAACTGAGAATTTAATTCAGGGAATAGTTGAACAAGCGGGTAAAGGGACAAATGCTGAATCGGCTTGTATTTATTTGTATGATGAATTGAACCAGTGTTTAGTTTTTCAACTACCGACTTATGGTTCCTTTGATTTCCCTGGGAAGATTGATATGAGTAATATCGTTCATTTATCTGATATATTCTATATGTTGGAAAAGGAAGGCAGCATAGAACTGACGGTACCTCTTGTTGTGAATCTAAAAACCATTGGAGTTCTTCACGTTGTTCGAGAGCAGGGTTCTTGTTTTTCTCTTGAGGATTTAAATTATTTGCGGTTGTTGTCTTCCCGTGTGTCAGTACTCATCGAAAATGCGAGAATCTATCACAGCGAGAAAAAGGATAAAAATAGATTAGAAAAAATGATGGTTCATAATCAAGAGTTAGTCAAACAAACGCTGGTAGGAGAAGGTTTCACTGAACTTAATGAAACACTATCCCATCTGTTAAATTGTACCGTTGTTTTCTTAGATCGATTTTTAACACCTATTTCCTATCATCTGGTCGAAAATGAGGGGGGGACTTTACAGTCTATTCTAGAAGTTTTGGATCAAGAAAAACTTAAGGGAATTTCTAATCAATTAGAACAATGGATTGAATTCAAGGGTGAGGATTCCCTGGGAATTTGGAGAGTAGTCAGTGGTAAGGAAGGATTAGGTTTTTTATGTTTGAAAATGAATAAGAAAAAGTTAGATATGGCTCTACGGTTGACGATTAATCAGGCTCTTATTGTTTATGCCATTCAATTTATTAAACAAAAGCAAGTATTAGAAGTTACTGAACAGGTGAAAGGGAATTTTTTAGATCAACTGTTTTCAGAAAAAATATTGGATAAAAGAAAAGTATTAGAATACTGTAATATTTTTAACCTTAATCCTTATGAGCGACACAAAATTGGTGTTTTTTCTATTGATCCTGGTGAGTGGGAGGGTAATAATAATAATTTATTAGATTTTGAAGCGAAGAAAGCAAAAATTACTGATTTACTACGAGAACAACTTGCCCAATGGGAGCAAAATGTTGTATTAGCCCGAAGGGAAGGAAACTATGTTGTTTTTGTTCCAGAAAAGCTGGAGAAAGAGAGAAATGAATATTGGAATAATCTTTATGATCGCATTAAAAATATCATTGGTTTAGAATTTCCTGAAAATGATGTTTATCTTGGGATAAGCTCTACTGCTAATAAGATAGAAGATTATTATATTAGTTATAAACAAGCAATACAAACTCTTCATATTGTATCTGATCGATTCCCTAAAAAGGGGTTTATGAGTTTTTCTGGTTTAGGATCCTATACCGTTTTGTATAATATTGAGGACCCCTTCGTGGTAAGAGGGTTCTTCGAGAAATGTTTAAAACCTTTATTAGATTATGGTGATAAAGGAAAGGATTTATTTGATACGTTGCGTATTTATCTCAATTGGAATGGAAATTTAAAAGATACAGCTGAATCTTTATTTATTCACAGAAATTCCCTTAAATATCGATTAGAAAAGATTACTGATCTTTTAGATATAGAAATTACGGATGCGGAAGAACGATTTAACTTAATGCTAGCTTATAAATTATATGATTTATATGATTTATAATAATTTTTAAAAAAGGAATGGTTGTCGAGAGAAAGGGCTCAACACCATTCCTTTTTTTGTTCATAGTGAATGAAAAGTAA
>CALNBV010000071.1 GCA_937874515.1 uncultured Paenibacillaceae bacterium
TTATTGATATCAATAATTTAGTTTGTTTTTTCATATAATCATTTTCACCTAACCTAAAAATAGTAAACCCATCCGCGAATAAATAAATGGGTTTACTATTTATGAATTAATAATACCTTCATCCTGTCAAGGAGGGAACTTTTATGGGTGAGATTATTTTATATGATGGGGATTGTAACCTTTGTGATCATAGTGTTCAATTCATAATTAAACGGGATGATAAGGCCTTATATAAGTTTGCCTCGATTCAAAGCGATATCGGAAAGGAACTCTTATCAAATTATAATATTAGCGAATATAATGACAGCTTTATACTTATTGAAAATAATCAATGCTATTTTAAATCCACAGCTGCATTGAGGATTTGTAAAAATCTAAAGGGGGCCTGGAAACTTCTTTATATTTTCTTACTTCTACCGAGAAGGTTTCGGGATATTTTTTACAATATTATCGGAAAAAATAGGTACAGATGGTTTGGAAAAAGGAATAGCTGTATGCTCCCTTCACCAGAGATTAAAAAGCGCTTTTTGTAACCCCCATTTTCTTTCTCCGAGTTAATAAAAAAAAAGATCCCCTCAGCAACTAATGAAGAGAGATGTTTTGTATGATTTTATATTGGTTAATTTTATTTCAGTTTATTTCTACCTAATATCATAATAACAATTACATTAATTACAAATATGATCAAGAAGCTAATGCCATATATACCAGCTTGAATTAATTAGAAAAAATCTCATCTCCTGCGGTGTCATCTATTCTTTTAAAGTACTGTATCCCTGAACTTTTGGTTCCAGCGAGATGCTTCCAACCACTATCCTCAAACATCGTACAATAATCAATGAAATCATTTGTTTTCTTAAATGTTCTATAATCTATTTTAATAATTGCTTCTTCAGGTTCCCCTCGTTGAAAGTGGTAACCGAAAAAAGTATTTTGTAAATGGTAACCGTCTTTTGCCATTTGCTCAAGCCATTGTTCTTCCCTTTCAAAGTCGATAAAAAATTTAAACTTATGCATTTTCACTTCCTCCATTCCCCGATATTCGAAACCATGGATTTTAGCATTTCCCCATTTTGTTCCGGCATACTTTTACCAGTAAGAATATACCAGGTTTTTCCCTGATCAAAGGTCCAACCAGCATCTGAAAACACGCCTTCCCTAGATTCGTACGTCGTAAACTGCCCACTTGTGGTACCTGCAACAGGATTCTTTCCTTTTGGAAAGATTGACATCACACGTTTCATGATATTAATGGCACTATTAGGGTTATTGGCCCACACTAAATACTCCCAACCATGATCTTTCCAGATAAAAACTTTCCGATCATTAAATGAATCCACATGAAATCCATTTAGTTTGATGGACCCTTCCCTTTTTTCAAACATTTCATAGGTAAGAAGAGCCTGTTTTCGAGAAGCAGGCAATGGCCCACCTGACATTGTCATTACCTCAAAAGGTAAGGGACCATGAGGCTTTAGGTCTTTTCCTTTTCGAGAAATTGTAAAAATATATTGGTTTTTACTTGCCTCAAGTTTACTTATGTATAAAGAACCCATTTGTTTTAAAAAATCCCCTGTGGGCACATGAGAAGGAATGTATACAGGAATATCCGTCCTTTTTAATTCATTCACTTGCTCCTTACCCCATTGAAATGGTTCCACAGCATCATCCTGGTTTGCAACAGCTATGGGAACAAAAATAAAATACATAGCTAAAAAAAGATATACTAATTTTTGCATAGAAACACCTCCACGCCTATTTTTGGTATTTCGGCATTTTCTATGCAAGCCCCTACCCTATTTTACAAGGTAATTTGTACTGGGTTTTTACGTTATTGATTTGCAACTGGAAGGAAGATGAGTGACACGATGAAATGATATGCTTGAGTCATGGGACATGCATGGATAGATGATTATATATGTAAAAAAAAGGCACCATACTGGCGCCTTCTGTCTTATATACCTTATTGTGCTGTATATCCCCCATCCACCAATAAATTAGCTCCTGTGATAAAGCTAGCATCATCGGAAGCAAGGAATAAAACTGCCTTTGCGATTTCCTCTGGTTTACCAAGGCGTCCCAGGGGATGCAAAGAAATCAAATGATTTTTCATATTTTCATCAAGTTGACTAAGGAGAGGTGTTTCGATATACCCCGGGCAAACTGCGTTTACACGAATATTGTCCTTAGCGTATTCCAAAGCTAATGCTCTCGTTAAGTTCACTACCCCACCTTTAGCAGCGGAATAGGAAGCGGTTTGGGCTTGTCCCACATGGCCTAAAATGGATGCGGTGTTCACTATGCTTCCCCCACCGTTTTTCAGCATCGCCTTGATGCCATGCTTAGCAACTAAAAATACCCCATCTAAATTCACTGAAAGCACTTTACGCCAATCTTCAAAAGGAAGGTCTGCTGATGAACCCATGGAACCAATCCCGGCATTATTAAACAAAATATCAAGCTTTCCAAATTCTGATATTGCTAATTCAACCATTTGTTCCACTTGATCTTCATTTGTCACGTCGACATGAACATAGGTTGCTACCTGTTCACCTTGATTTAATTCCTGGGCTAATTGATTGCCTAACATATCATTTACATCAGCAATTACAACCTTAGCTCCTTCCTTAACCATTTCCCTAACCGCAAATTCCCCGATTCCACTGGCTCCGCCGGTAACAATAGCAACCTTACCATTAAGTTTCATAGATCCTTGCCCCCCTTTTTAAAGATTATTTTCAAATTTATTATATAAGAAACGCCAACCAAAATATATTGAATTTTCAAACCATTTCATTTTTCCATGAGATAAAGAAAACAATAAGGCCTCCTACGAATGTGGGACCCCTCCCATAAATATTAACACTTATGGGGTTATTCATTGTGCTCAAAATAATATAAATCCGTAATAAATCAACAAACCCAGGGATAACAATAAACCGAAAATCGTGTTCGTTTGAGCCGTTGCCTTCATAGCAATTCCTGTTGTTTTTTCCCCCTGGAACCCTTTCATTGCTTGAATCGGTTTAATAATACTGAGAAAGACGACGAGAATCCATGGGGTAAATATCTTGGTAATGACCAGCCCACCTATCCATGCGTAGGCAGCCACAAAAGTTGCCCCTAAAATAGATACGGCTCTTTTTTCACCTGCGAGAATAGCTAAGGTCTTTCTTCCGCCTTTGATATCTTCATCGATATCCCTGATATTGTTTGATAAATTGATACCACCCACTAGAAATGCCATAGGAATAGATATAAGAATTGTTTCCAAATTGACAAAACCCGTTTGAATAAAAAATGAGATTAAAATAAAAAAGGATCCCATAAATAGCCCGGCAAACACTTCCCCAAAGGGTGTATAGGCAATGGGATAAGGTCCACCAGTATACAGGTAACCGATCAACATCCCGATGACTCCCACTAAAGCTAACCACCAGCTGCTATTCATGCATATATAAACACCCAGTAATAAAGCAGATCCATAGGAAGCTAATGCCATGTTCATTACCGTTTTGGGCTTCATACCATGTCTTACAATGGCTCCTCCAATCCCTACAGATTCTTCTGTATCCAAACCACGTTTAAAATCATAGTATTCATTGAATAAATTGGTTCCAATTTGAATCATAAGGGTGGCAAAAAGCATGGCTACAAAAAGCCATACATCAACCTGCACAAAAAACATTGATAAAACTGTGCCTATTAAAACTGGAACAAATGATGCAGTTAGTGTATGAGGACGGGTTAATTTCCATAATAATTTTAGTTTACTGGTAGAATCATATCGTTCATTCACAACTATTCTGTCCCCTTCTATTGGGTTTATCAGTATTTTAGTAGGCGATACCCACACGTGATTTTATATACTCTCTGCTTTTTACCTGGCTAAATGTAAATTCTGCTGTATCGGGCACAGATATTTCAACCCCACCCTCTGGCAAGAAGCGGCGATCTACACGATATTTACCTACCCTTTCTCCATCAGGCAAATACGTTGGACAGACGATGGTCCAATCAAGTGTTGATTGTTTAAGCATATCGTAAACTTTATGATGCTCTTGCGCTGCTCGGACTGATTTGCGCTTTGATTCACTTGACTGATAACGCAGTATATTTTGCGTGGTTCTACTTTGCAAGATACCTGCAGTTCCTATGGTTATTATTCGTTGTATTCCTTCCTTTTGCATTGCCTCCATAATTAGTGGCATACTCTCTGACAATGTGGTTGTCCCATCGGTATCTAATGCACTAATTACTACATCATTACTATGTATTGCACGAATGATATCCTCTTTATTTAAAACATTCCCTTGCATAACAGTTAAATCTTCATTATTGATTTGAATCTTCTCTGGAGAGCGAACTAATACAGTAACATGATGTTTGTCACGAAGGGCATGAGTAACGATTTGACCTCCAACTCGTCCAGTTGCACCTAAAATTAAAATCTTCATGTGAATGAACCTCCTCTTGCAAATTGATCTAATCGATTGATATTCCTTTTTCAGCCATTTGTTTTTTGGAATTTTCACTATAATGTGTATTTGGATTATTTTTAAATTTTTTCATCACAAAATTTTCTTGTAACGAATAAATAAGAGAAGATTACCTCAACAGTATATCTTTCTTCGAATATTGTTTCTATGTTTTCCATTAACATTTCAAGCAATAATAAATCGTTTCTTTTTATCTTAAAACTTAGTGATGCATCATTGCTTATTTTCTTTCCTTTTATGACTATTTGCTCCTTGTTGTAGTACATGATACAAAATCAGCAAAAAAAGTGGTGCTAAAACAAAAAAAAGACCCGGCCACCGTAGAGGCAACAGGGGTTAGCTTAATTCCGACTACCTAAGGTATTAATTTAATACCAAGTTCATTAAGAGGGGATTACTTCCATTTATTATGCTTCACTACTGCTTTTTCGATGGCAGCTGAAATCTCTTCTGAATTAATTTGAATTCCTTTCGTTTTCAACTTTTCTGAAATGTAGTTATAAGCAAAATTAAATTTTTTTACTGAATTTTCCCCTTTCATTCTTTGTTCTACTAAAGAAAACGCTTCTTCTGCTATTGAATGAAGAAAGTTTTGTGACGCTGAATTCTTATGTGAATCAATCCACGCAAATAATCGTTTTCTCAATTCTATCAAAAACACAAATAAAAGCGATGCAAGAATACCAAAAATGTAAATGATTATATCTTTAATCATTAGGTCTAATCCCCATTCTGCTAACACTATTTACCCTCCAATTTGTCTTCTACATTTTTTAATAACTGTTCTAGCCACTCCCATTTGAATGCGACTTTACCGTCTTTAAGATTTCTCCAATATTCAGAAGTATTAATAATGCCACGACTCACCATCTTGTCGATAATGTCTTTAGGTTTTACAGCTAAAATTTTATCGTAAATAGCAAGAATACTCTCACCATACCCATCACCAGGAACTGCCCATTTCCCGTTGAGCGCTTCCCATGTAGTTGCTGATCCCCTGGTTACATATCCAAATCGCGGGTCAATAGTCTGTTGCCCAGATGGTAAAGCATCATTCGAACAATAGGCATATAGATGCTGAATATGTGCTTCTACACCATCATCTGGCGTTGAAAAGGAGGCTCCTTGATTTCCGCCATTGACTGCACCTAACCCAGCAAAGTTATTCTGCTCTTTCTTTACAGATCCTCCAAATTGGAAAAATGCCGTTTCTTTAAGCATCTGACAAAATGCTACATCGCCTTTTATACCATATATGTTTCCGGTATTCAGGTATAAATCTGGTAGATTACTAGGAATGTCATTGTTCACACTTCGGGCATATTCGAGAAGTTGTTGTGCGGTAGCTATACTTTCACCTTTTATAAGAGTACCCGTAAGTTCTGAATTAGGAGTTTCTGGTGGTGAATATTTCGGAATTAAGAAGTCCCATCCACCATCTTTTCTTCGTTTCGGCTCCTGCATTGTAGGTATTTTGTTCCACTGGAGATAAGAGTCTCCTTTATAAAGTACTGCAGGTATTTGTACACCAAGTATTTTGAAATTGACAGTATCCTTGGTAGGAAACTCGTAACTGAAATCTATGTTTTCTCTAAATCCCACATTTCGAAGAAAACTGTAGATTAAGTGTGTGTTATTTCCTACTACAATAGCTTTTGTCGCCACTCCATTAACTGTGACTGGAATTTCAGTATATACACTAGATCCATCAACAGGTACGTATTTGACCCCAAAGTATTCACAAACTGCTTTTGCTGTTTCCATAGCTACTTCTTTTCTAAATGCCCAGGTCCTAAGTAGTTGTGCTTCTTTTAAATTATCCATAAATGCTGCTTCAATAAGCGTAGATGGTGCTTTGGGCCCATTAACCATATATAAATGACTTCCATCTTTAACGCCACGGTTTTTCTGTGGTGTGCCCTGGGTAAGATATTTTATAAGGATATTAGCAAACCTTTTGCTATTGGCTTCAGGATAGCAAAACACCTCTACACCTTCTGGATCGTTTTTATCAAATTTACTATCAAAAGCGTTAGCATGGAAACTAATATGCAAATCAGCCTTTGCGTTATTAGACCTCTGCACACGGGTTGCTAGTGGCACATCATATCCTTCAGGAGCACAATCTACTGTTTTAATTCCACAGCGTTTCATTTCTGCAGCAAATAATGAAGCTACCGAATCATTAAATTCATTCTCTTTCATCACTGTACCATCTGGCATTACAGGTGTGCGTTTACCCGGTGTATCGGTCCCATGACCACCATCATAAGAAACAATAATACTCATTTCTTTCATCTCCTTTATATAAGTTATTTCTGCACAAAAAATTTGACAGTACTTATATCCAAACTGAAATATTAATTATCGCCCTTTTTGGATTGTTCCAATAGATTACTAATTTCAGGAAAAAGAAAAATAAAAAGAGCCCTAAAAATAGGACTCTTATAGCTCACAAAGTTCTGCAATCGTTTATATATTATTTTGTCACACTAATTCTTCCGTTACTAGTGGATAATCTAATCAAATTTTCTCCTTTGCCAATCACCGCATTTTCATTGTACTTATCCAGAATATCAATACTGCCATTATCGGTATTCACATCAAAGGTTGTATTGGTGGGTTCCTTTTCAGTTTGGATTTCAATTCTTCCATTGTCTGTATTCAACTCCATAGGGCGATCTAAGTCTTTTGTAAGAACGGAAATTCTTCCATTACTAGATTTGCCTTTAATCTTTCCGTCAACATAATCAAGGGTAATCCTTCCATTATCTGTCTTTACATTTACATTGGTTGAAGTTATATTCTTTAATTCAATCCGTCCATTATCCGATTCAGCGAATATATCTTTTACTTTTAATTGTTCTAATTGAATCCGTCCATTGTTGCTGTTGATCTTAAGGGATGCATATTCCTTTTCTGGCAAATAGACTTTTAAAGTAAAGGACTCCGAAAAATTATTAAAATTTAAATTAAAGAATTTTTGTCTCTGGTCTTTTAATTTAATGTTGAGTGTTGTTCCATTTATTTCTGCCGATAAATCTTGTTTACTATCCCCTGTTGTTTTTCCCGTTAATTCTATTTTAATATCTGCATCTTTCGTAGGAACAATTTCAACTGTAGAATTTTGGGTTTCTACTTCTATGGCTGTAATATTTTGATTATTAATCACTTGTTCTTCTGATACAGGTTCTAATACATTTACACTACGAAAGGTTAAGAGACTGCCGACAATCCCTACCAGTAAAAGAACCAGGGCGATGATTGATATTTTCTTAATCATGCTTTAATCCCCCTTTCACAATGGATGCATTAAATTTTAAGTACCGAATAAATAAATTAAACACTGTTTTTGTAGCGAAAAACATACCAATCCCAATAAATAGTCCAATTCCACTTAGCAAGAGGGAAAAGAAAAGTTCGAATATAGTAAAGGATTGTGGATACATTATTGTATTAATGAGC
>CALNBV010000072.1 GCA_937874515.1 uncultured Paenibacillaceae bacterium
GCTAACAAAAGACCCAGACCCCAGTCATCTACCCCACAATTGTTGCTTACAATGGTTAAATCTTTGGCCCCCTTATCCCGTAAAGCGAGGGTCGCCTTTTCCGGGATGCCACATAAACCAAATCCCCCAACAATCAAGGTGGCCCCATCCTGAATATCTGCAACAGCTTCAGCAAAAGATTCGATTACTTTCCCCTTCATTCACCTTCCCTCCTAGCTTCTTCAGGATGTTTACTCCCCTATAGGAAGGGGACGTTGTAGCCATTCATTGTAGAAAGTATCGATGTCCGGTTCAAAATCTTTAATAATGGGATACCAGGGGGTCACCGCTTCTACCTCCAATTGTGTGGCACAGGATGGGCAGTAATATTCCCGAATCACTTGCCATTGGGGATCAGGAGCTAACAATTTAGGATAGATTTCCGACATTTTTTCCTCTGTATCCCGTACATGGATCATGGAATGAAGTTTCCAATTGTCCTTTTCATCGCAGAATTCATGACCACAGTCACATTTAACAATGCGTGACCCATCCTGTTTTTGCACGATATAAAGGTGCAAACCCACAGGAAGTAAGATAGGATCACTCCAGGGAACCCGTTCCTGTAAAATAGAGAGATAGGTTTCAAAGCGATTTTTATCCTTAAAGTTGGACAGCATATCTTTTAATTTATAAAAATCAATGGTACCGTCCACTAATTCTTCAATGGTTCGGCGATCATATTCAGCCATATCAAGACCTCCCTTTTCCCCTTTTTTAAGATGGATTTTTATTGATTTTCGCTCCGAAAACAGGCACTTCCAGTTCATCTTCAGTTAATTTCCATTCGACAGGAAGGTTCCAGAACTCCGTAAACTCTGCGTTGAAACGTTCACTTAAAGCAAAGCTACCCGCATACATATGACGGACTTGAACAGAGGCTTCCTTGTTAATGATTTTTTCTCGTTCAGATTCCATCCATTGTTGGGCAGGAATGGCCTTGTGCAAGCGTTCCTTTCTAATTTCTGCCCGACGAAGGGACGTTTTTTCTTCATCCACTAGATAATGGCCTTTATCGTTCTGGGTAACCACTGCCCCATATACTTTTTCGGCGTAACGAGGGAGAAGGTGGCCTTCATTTAAATCATCCTGAATCATGGAAGGTTTCCGCTCAAGAGGATCGCCAAATCCAGGGCCTCCCCGCAAATAGTTTAAGTAGAGGTCATAGTTTTCATAGACCGTCTCTGTGGTAATAGATTGTTTGTCACGGATGATTTCCTTTGCATCCATGTTTTCTTCATATTCCGGATAATCAGGATCTGAGTCGCCTCCGGTTGGAATGGGCAATCTTTGTTCGATCCGCTCTTTAATATCGGTACCATGGGCTTCAAAACGGTATCCCGATGCGGCAGGGTATCCGCCCATTAAGCCACAGTCACTGGCCATATAGCCGTTGCCCATAAAGTACATGGTCCAGTCTTTGGCCCCATACACCATTCTTAAGGATTCATAGCCGCTACCCCCACGGTATTTTCCATATCCTGCGGTATTGGGTTTAATATTGCGGCCAAGATAGAGAAGGGGTTCAGCCAATTCCCAGATTTCCATGTCACCCATATCCCCTTCAGGATTCCAGATGGCTGCCGCATGGCTAATGCCATCTTTCACCGCACTGGCACCAACGCCCTCTGCGCTGGATTCAAAACTATTCACTGCATGGATTTCGCCAAATTGGTTAATCCCCCCACCTTGCAACCAGTTGGATGTATTGGCATTTCCAGCATTCACTTCTTCCAGATACCCTCTTGCAAAGTAGTTCCGGCTTAAAGCCCGCCATATTGGACTCCAGGCAGAAACGAGGAAGTGCCAGGAGTAACTATGGGCAGTACGGATGTCATCAGGGTGGAGCCAGGAACCGTAAGGAAGGTCAAATTGGCTAGCATAGTAAGCACCATCATTCACCCTGTCATTAGGAATTAAGGTTTGGGACATCATCACCCAGATTCCGCTTGTAATGGCTACCGGGGTTGCATTGTAACTGTGCCATCCCCAGCGGTTAGCCCCATCGAAATCGATTTCAAATTTTCCATTGTTATGCACTGTTACTTCTGTAGGAGCATGCATGATGGTATCTAAGCGGGCATAGGGCGGAACATTGAGATTTTTATAGGGAACATCCACGAAAGACACCTGGCGGTATTTCCCTGGAATTAACAGAGTTTTCACCTGGTTAATAAAGCCTCTGCGCCCATCTTCAATGACTTCCCGCACAAAGTCCTTGTACGCATCGACCCCCTCTTCTTTTACAATGTTTAATACCAAATCACGGATCATATGGCAGCCAGCGATACGGGTTTTTTCATCAAGAACCCAATATTTTGTGGTCCGAACGGAACGCTGGCTTTCAATTAACCAGTCCTTGGAAAGGGTATCATCCTGTCCCACTTTGCGACAGGCTACCTGGTACCCATCATCATAACGACTTACAGGTCCCACACTCATACTGCCAGGAGAGGTTGCCCCTACATCAATAACGTGGGTTACACCACCTACCCAACCAATGAGTTCCCCTTCCCAGAAAATCGGGACAATTGTGTGAATATCACAGGGATGGACATTCCCAATCTGACAATCGTTATTGCAGAAAATATCCCCATCAGCAATGCCTGGATTTTGTTCATAGTCATTGTTAATCATGTATTTAATGGCTGCACCCATGGTTCCTACATGAATAATAATCCCTGTGGATGTCACCACAGAATCCGCTTCAGGGGTATAAAGGGTAAAACACAATTCCCCTTCTTGTTCTACAATGGGCGATGCAGCCACTTTTTTCGCTGTTTCCCGGGCATGGACCACACCGCCACGGAGTTTGGCAAAAATCTTCTCGTAGCGAATGGGATTAGCTTCTTTAAAAGGAAGTGTTTCTAATCCGGCATAATGGCCTGTGGAACGGCTAACCTCATCCATATCCTGACGCATTTGCTTTAAGGTTTTACCCTCCCAGCCAATGGGATTACCCTTTAGTTGAGAAAGGGCCTGCTGCTTTTTAGATAGATTAATGGACATTTGATTCCCTCCTTATTCAATTTCTTGCAAATGGAAAATGCGATGTTTGTCCAAATAGGTGGTGAATCCTGGAGGAATAACAAAAGTTGTGGCAGGTGATTCCAGGATGGCAAAGGCTTCAATACGGTTGCCAGGCTGTAATTTTTCCATTTCCCAAATATCAGCTTCCAAGTATTTTCCATCCCAATACACATTTCGTTTGCCCAGATACGCCTCTTCAGGTGGAGTTTCCCCAACAAGTGGCTCTTCTGGAATCCGTGGTTTCGCCACATCTACAATGCCCCGTACAATGGCACCGGTTACACTGTAGCCCAGCTCTGGAGAGGTAGCTGCTTTGGCATACACCCGGGTGTAGGTTTCTTCAAAGGCATTCACAAGGGCATCCCAATCTTGTGTTTCCCTAAAGGATGAAATGGGCGCTTCAATTTCCAGGTCATTTAATTGACCCTGATATTGCATGCGGAAATAAAGGCGGAAATCTACATTTTTTCGTTCAATGCCGTTCTTATCAAACTCTACCGCTACTTTTTCAATGAGTTCATCCCAGGCCACCTGTAATTGATCCCCGGCTTGTACCTTCTCTTCATCAACGGCACCATCATTCACATTAAGATCCAGGGTTTTGTCATAACGGTATTCAAAGTCAGCAGCTCCGCAACCAAAAGCAGAAAACCCTGCAGCCCAGGCTGGAACAAGCACATCTTCAAATCCTAATCCTTTGATATAGCCAGCAGTATGAAGGGGACCACCTCCGCCATAGGATAAACATACATACTGGGATGGAGAATACCCTTTTCCGAGAATCATAGATTCCAGGTAGTTCCGCAGTTGGGATTCTAATAAATCGATTACCCCATAAGCTGCTTCTTCTACGGTTAATCCCAATGGCTCAGCAATCTGGGTTTTAACGGCTTCATAGGCTCGTTCCGGTTTCAGTTGGATTTCTCCACCCAGGAAGTTATTGGGGTTAATTAACCCAAGGACTACGTGGCAATCGGATACGGTCACCGTATCAATGCCCCCTTCTTCATAGCAAACCCCAACGCGAGAGCCAGCACTATCTGGACCAAGGGTAATGGATTTAAAGTTAGGATCAATGCGGACAAAACTTCCTGCTCCAGCACCAATGGTATCCATGGCAACCAGTGGCAGAGAAAGAACAAGTCGAGCCATATCCGGGCTAGAATTAATGCTTAAATCCCCCTGGGTAATTAAAGCCACGTCAAAACTGGTACCACCGATATCAGAACAGGCGATGTTGGGAATACCTAAGTATTCGCCCAAGTAGCGGGCGCCAACTACCCCACCGATGGGACCAGAAACCAGGGTTCTTGCCAGTTCATTGGCCTGGGTACTAATGGTTCCCCCGTGACTGGCCATGACCCGAAGATCAAAAGTGGCACCGCTTTCTTTAATGCTTGTATTGATTTTCTGTAGAGTTTCCCGTGATGGGTCTGCCGCATAGGCTTCAATGATGGTGGTATTGGTGCGATGGGTTTCTTTGCGGACAGGATAATAATCTACGGATGCAAACACAGGAATCTTCTTCCCTGTTCTTTGAATCACTTCATTGGCAATGTCGCGAATTTTCCGCTCATGGTCGGGGTACTTATAGGATTGGAGCAAGCTAATAACGATGGCTTCCACGCCTTGCTCTAACAGTTCTTCAACAGCAGGTTCCACTTCATGTTCATAGAGGGGAATGACAACGTTACCAAAAAGGTCCACCCTTTCTGTGACCCCACGGGTTAAAGAACGGGGAACGATTGGTGGTTCATAGCGGTGGGTGTTCAAATGAAGACGGTCTGAGTAAGAATACCCAAGATAAGATTGGATGGAACGGCCCATGCGGTGGAAATCTTCCAACCCTTTGTTAACGATTAACCCCACCTTACGCCCTTTGCGGGAAACCAGGCGGTTCAACATGGCTGTCCCTGAATACACACCAGCGAGAAGTTTAGGGAACTCATCAGTTACTGTGGTGTCCCAATAGGTTAAGGCATCCCTCGCGGAATTAAGCAATCCAATGGATTCATCTTCCGGTGTGGATTGTGCCTTCCCTACAACGAAATCCCCCTTGTCATCAATAATGAATGTGTCAGTCATGGTACCGCCTGCATCAATAGCAAGAATTTGTGCTCTTCTGGCCAAAAGATTCATCTCCTTTCAGTTATCTACTAACTTAATAAGCAAGAACGGTGCCAAAAATAAAATTGAGGAAAAAAGGGGATTTTTGAAGTGATTTTGGGGAAACAGTGTTGCATTTTGCTACAGGTGTAGCGATACAGGTGAATGGTACATGGGACAAAAAAAGAGCGCAGGGTATAAAACCTGTGCTCTAATTAACAAATAATCTTTGATCATATAGATTTAATTCGTGGGAGTAACTATCTTCCACACCTCAATTTCCATACCGTACCCTTCCATTGTTTCGGATTGATACCATTGTTTAGCCTTATCATCAGGTACCATAATAACTGTTTTTTGGACGGCCTTATCCATTACGCCGAATGGCTCTTTTATTATTCCATCCCTGTATTTATGCATATCCCCCAGGGCTTCACGTATCCCATCTCTGGCTACCCTATATTTAGGATCGTAAACAATAATGGAGTCTAACTTATCATTATAAAAAAGTTCCATACTAATGTCAGGACGCATCGGAAAAGTATAAGACTTTGCCTCTTTCCCTTGATTAGTATAAGTCTTTTGAAAATATAGCCGCGAACCATCCTTTAAGAGTAAACAGGAATCCTTTCCTTCAAGAAGGACTTGCATTCCCCCTTTTTCTTTTACCCTAAACATTCCAGCGGTACTTTCTATCTTTCCTTCTAAGCGGAATTTCCGTACTAATTGAAAATAGCACCAGTATTCATACAATTGATAAGTACGATGAATTGATAAATAGATCGGTGGTCCCTGTACTTTTACTGATAAGATTCTTTTAAAGCGTAAATAAAAACGATAAAGATTCCTGTAGGCAGGATGCTTCTGCAAAACCGGGGTTAATCCTTTCATAACAAAGGCACCACTCTGAATTTCTTTAAATACATCCTTCTGTAATAAGGATACAAACCGATTTTGCCACTTTTTTGCTTCCGCTTTCCGCAGGCAACTTAATTGGGAAACATAGGAATCATCCGAATGAAGAAGGCGAGCAAATCCTTCAACACTTTTCCGCAAGAATATAACTAGATCCAGAAGGAAAAACTTCATTAGACGATTCTCATAAACATCGACCGTGGTAATTTTATTGGTTTGTTCTATTAATGCTGGTACTCTCCTGTCAAACCCCGGTATAATCTGTAGATTCACTTCTTTCAAATTCCGTACCCCGTGTGTTGCAATCCAAACAGGAGTATTGGAATCGATGCGCTTCATTTGTTCTATATTGATTATTACTTTTTGATTTCGCAAATGCCTAATAGGATTTTTACAGATTACTTCCACTACATTTACAAGTTCAGCAAAACAATGCCGAAAACTTTCATAAGAAGATAACGTCCATTCATTTCGGTTTTGCCCCTGAAAAAACTTTTTAGCGATAGGTGAAAGTGAAAAGCAAATGTCCGCTTCCTGTTGAATTTCCTCTATCATACGATTAAATTGATCCCTTGTTAGTTTAGCTTGATGCGGGTCAATATCTAGGGTTTTTTCATACCAAAGACAATCCCCCTGGAAAATCTGCACATCCAAAAACCCTGAAAAAAAGTCTAATGTATGGGACCATATATAAATAGATTTATCATCTTTAATTCTAGAAAAGATAAGGGTGGATTCAACATCACTAATACGACATAGCATCTCTTCTTCAACTTCATAAGGAAACTCTAGTTCGATTTTAAAAGAATCATTTTCATGCAAGGTAAAAAGTTGTCCTTCTTCTTCAAGGGAAAAGGATTGGTCTCCTGGCAAAATTAGCTTTATATCATATTTTTTATCTCCAGAACTGCGTTGCGCCAAAGAGCCTCAACTCCTCTAGCATATGTTTCAAACGGGACACAGAACGAGCTTCCTTTGAAAGGTTAATAGAGAGAAAATCAATTAATTCCTGCAGAAGAATTTCAATGCGATGATCGCCCCGGATCTTTGGCAGTATTTTTTGTAAGACTAGGGCATCCAATAAACGGATCTCATCCATTGGAGCTTCTTGTTTTTGATTAAATACAAGGGCATCGAAAAATTCTTTCATGGTACGATATCCAAAGTGAAGATGGTTTTTAGCTAGAATAGAATACACATTTTTCAACAAATAAGCCCCCTGTTGATTCTGGGCAGCCCCTTCACTTTTTTGTAAAAAACCGTCTACATCTACTTCATTAAATTCAAGGGTACTGGCACGGTCTAAGACCTTATCACTTATAGTATGGGTCGTTTCGTCCACATTTACGGTACCGATAATAAACAAATTATCCGGAAGTGTTAACTCCGGTGGAACTCCGTCCAATTCTTCTGTTTGATCATGGAGGCGGATCGGATACCCTGACTCTAAAGCACTGAGAAAATCACTAAAATAATACTCAACCCGGGCAAGGTTCATTTCATCAAGACAGATAAAATATGGCAGGTTGGACTGGCCCGCTTCCAAAATAAACTCTAAAAATGCTGTTTTTTCATACCGTTTTAACAAAGGATTATAATACCCAAGCAAGCTCTTTTCATCATTCCAGTCAGGGCGAACAGGTATAATCCGCAAATAATCATTTGTCTCTTTTATAGGGAGGGTATACACACTATTGGCATATAGTTTCACAATATTTGTTTTCCCTGTACCTGAGATGCCTGTTAGAATAACAAAGTGCTTCCTTCTTGTAGCATGCAATCCAATATGCAAACGTTGAACCAGTTCCGGGTCATATGTATACTCGCTCTTTGCAAAATAATCGAGTATATGTTTGATATTAAAATTTATATTTTCCATAACTGGACCACCAAGACCAGGTTCTGGGATTCCAATGACTGTTTTTTTTAATTTATTAACGGTTTTAATCCAATAATTCATAACCGGCAAAAGAGAATTCAAATCATCAAAAATACGATTTTCTAGATTAGAAGAGGAAATAATTGATTCTTCCCAGTCGTAATCGCTGAATATGGAGAAGCTAGAATAATTAGATTGAATAAATTCATTAAACACTTCCTCCATATTCACTGAGGAAAAGTCCCTCATCATCCCACTAAAACGTTCTGGTAAATTATTCAGTACCTGCAGGAAATCCTCTTTCTCTCTAGTTAATAACTGCTTTGCTTCTTTCGCTTCTTTTTTATGATGAAAATAGATAATTAACTCAACCCGTAACTGTTCCCCTTTTCCATCCAGATACACAGATGGGAGAGATCGCTCTGTTCCTCTCTCTCGAAAATTACACCAATAATGGGAGCCAATTGTTTCTTTACTATAATTGGTATCCCCTCTCCTGAGCCCACTTACCATTCCTTTTAAATTAAGATATTTAAGATAAGACTTATTTTTCAATTCAGGTATCCGTTCATAAATCCGTTCCATCATAGGGTCAAAAATCGGTTTGATTTCCTCTTCAATGGAATGGCAGCGTTCTGTGGGATCATCTTGTTGAAAAACTTTCCGCAAAAGTTCCAAAGTAAAACCCGAACCTAAATCAGGTTCATTTTCTTCATTAACCTGAATCATCAAAGGATATAAAATTTCAAGATCCTCTTTTATGATTTGTAAATTATCTTCGTTGACCTCATCATCATTTAAATACTTTAAAATACAAGAACCAGGTTTCCAACCATTCTTTATTTCATCTAAAGAGGCTGACTCTAGAAATAAATGGTTTAGTTCCGGGTTATCATTATTGCCAATACGTTGAATGCAATGATATCCTTTATTACGAAATTCATCGATGAGTTGGTCTGTTAATCTTCCCTTTACTCTCTCTATTAATTTCAAATCACCCTGTTCTCTTCCTACAATAAAACCGTAATTTAAACCATATTTATTTATACAAATCATTAACTGCCCACGGCGGTTACTTGAACCTGAATAAATTACACCCCAGATGGCATTTGCCAAATAACCAACAGACAAACGGGCGGTATAAACATCTCCTCCACCGAGAAGAATGGCAAGTTCCTTAAGAAATTTAGTTAATTCCTCCCTCCCTTCTTTCAATGTCTCCATAGCAGAAAAATCTATGTTCTCTAGTTCTCTCTGGGTTTTAATTTTATTTTCTTTGATCCATTGATAAGTTTTTATTACTTTACGAAATAAATCCCCACGATTCATAATGATTCCCCTTTTTATAGCTTCTTCAACTCATCAAATATCATCGTTTTTACCTTGTCCCGGCTATTTAATGAAACTAGGTCAAAACCGGTATATCTAATCTCTTTAATTCCATTATATGTTTTGCTCCCTTTATCATCTTTTGGGACAGCGATGTTAATGTCTCCATCTTCAGATAGTTCCATTAAGACATCATTTATCGTCGAATCATAATAAAAGCGATAATCAGAAACCGTAGGTAGTCTCCTCCATACTGCAGGGTCCATGTCAAAAGTATATTTTATTAGATAAATTCTAGGTTCTTGCTCTTCTAAATTTATTTCTACAGCATAAATTGGCCCATCTTTAAGACCTGAATCATTATCTAATTCTGGATCTTCATCTCTTTGGTATAACTTTATAAAATCCTTAATAAACCATCCAGATGGCTCAACATCAGATTTCCAACGAAGAAAGCGAGGTGTAATTGACAAATACCCTTCCTCGCTTCCAACTGTATCCATAGTATTGAAAAGACGGTTTATATTTTCATAAGTCTGTTGCAAAACCTTTACTGCATTTCTGATATTAGCCCCAATATTATCTGAACCCATAAATTAAATCCCCCTTAACTGTAGCCATTGGCCAACTAATTAATTCCTCTTCTCCAGAAAATATGTATCCTTGATCAGTAATTTGATATTCTTCAAGACCAGTAAAACCATTGAAAGTTTGGAATCCCTTTTTAATTAGAAGATCAGTTAAATCGCTAATAATGAATTTTTGATATGGTTCCATATGGGAACAATCCATTTTTTCAAGGACTTCATAAATAGTTTCCCAACTTAAAAGACCCAGGGTAATAGGTTTATGTATTAAATTTCTTGAATGAACGTTTTCTACAACAATAACTCCCTTAGAAACAGGGGCAACAAATAACAGAAATTTCTCCTTCCCCTCAGCTACCGTTTTTAAATACTCAGAATAACGGCTTAACTGATTGATACTTTGTTCCCTTTCCTCTAACTCTAGTAATGAGTTATCTACTTCATCATCGGATGATAGGCCACTCCGGTATTTCATTTCTAGTCCAATAAACAACTTTTCTGTTTCAAGGGTTGCATCAATTTCCCCATACTCGCTACGAACCCAAAAATTGAAGTCATATTCATATCCCTTGACCTGGTCTAATAATTGCAGAAAATCTTTTGCTGCTGAAGAATGATCTTCCTGCAACAGGGTAGCTAAAAGGATTGGTTTTAATCCCACCTCAAAGGGTAGATAACGAAGGGTCCCAAAAAAGTCACCTGTCAATTTATCTTCCAATCGGTCTGTTAAATTACTTCCGGAGGGAGAGATTTTTCCGTGTAATTCCTCAATCAAAAGAATCGCCTCCAACATATCATAGAATTTCTATTGCATTTATTCTAACATCTAACAACAGCATAATATGTTGCTCATATGGTAAATTTATGAACAACTAAATTTTAAAAATAAAAAAAGAGTGGCTATTCCACCCTTTTATGTATGATAAATTTCTTTTTTTAACCAGCTGGCAATGGGAACATGGGAGCGTGATCAGATAGGGATGTTCAATAGCGATGTAATCGACGGTATTTTGTGCTAGAGGGCAAAAAGGAGGTTGACAAGGTGATTATTTCTGGTGAAGAACTGAACAACTATTTTGGCAAACAAAAAAAACCAAATGAAAGAGCAGATCATCAAGCTGCTAGACAAGTGGTCGAGCAAATAGAAAGGGCTTACCCCGCCCGAAAAGAAGCCGAAATTAGAGAAATAGACCTGTCTCTTTCGGACAATTTGTCTAGAGGCGGGGGTGGTAGGTTGGATTTTACTTCTTACGCAAAAGCTCTTTCACAACGGATGCGACACTGGAAAGGGCATCCCCATCAAGGCGCTTCAAATCGGCAATCAATTCTTTAAGTACCATCGGATTCTCCGTACCCTCATCAAAAAACTCCTGGGGCGTAATCCGTAAATAATCACAGATATAAAATAGCCCTTGGAGAGATGGTAACGCTTTATGATTTTCAATTTTATTGATGTAGGTATCGTTTTGTCCGAGTGAAAGGCTCATTTCACGGGCGGATACTTTGCGTTGCGTACGAAGCTGCGCAATACGATTCTGTGTAAATTCTTCATACATCGGTATCACCCCTTTTAAATCATTATATTCCGCATACTAACCATAGATACGGTATTGTATACCACGTTATTCTTGACATAGGGTAATATATGCAATAATATAATAAATAATACGGCTTTAAATACCGCGTAAGAAAGGAGGTTTATACAAATGGCAGAAAAGACATGCTGTGTGGCAAGTCGCCTTGAGATTCCCACAGACAAGCTGGACGATGTGAGGCGGGAACTGAAACTAGAAATTGGAGCGGCACTGGAGGACGGTTACAGGACATTCGTGAGTGGCTTCGAGGAAGGTGTGGGAATGCTTTTTTACCAGTTGGTGAACGAACGGCGTGGGGAGTACCCAGACATATTTCTGGAAGTGATCCTCCACCCTGATCATTGTGAGGGGTTTAATCGTGCTGATTGGCAACTTATTTCCAAAAGCAACGGCATTAAGTTTCTCAGTAAGGAGTTACAGATGGATTATCTGTATACTGTTACCCGATACACGGTAGGCGTATCTGAACGAGTTATCGCGGTCTACGATGGGCAAGCCGACAGAGTAACCCTTTACGCAATGAACTACGCCCACTCATTGGAACGTGATTTGCGGATCATTGAAATCTGAATCGCGGATGTCCTGTTTGCAGACAGGGGGAATGAGAGGGGGTTCCCCCTCTCATACACTTACAACTAAATACTGCCAATGACCTAGATACATTCAATTGCGGAGGTGGTCGGCACCAAAAAGGTCACCTATAAATTTATGAACAATAAAAAAAGCGTGACAATATAATCACGCTCTAATGAATACCTTGCTCCTTCCGCTCAAAATAAGCATGCAATCGATACTCACATATTTCTTTCGTCCATTCATACAACTTCTCTTTTTGCTCTTCAGTTACTTCAAATTCTGGATTAAAGACACCATCCTTAAAAGAAAGAAGACCATTTGAGCTACCACTCCATTTTGTCATGGGCATAGTTGAGATTAGTTTTGCGACCTTCTTCTCATTATACTCCCATAGGGCTTTTGTTCCCTTATCAGAAAAATCAATTCGTTTTCTATAATCTTTTTCTGTTAAGTAACGATGGAAAAATGGCGCTACTTCCTCAGGAGTTACTGGATTTAGCCAATTTTCTATACCACGACTCAACATATAAGAAAGAACAACCATTTTATAGCTTTTAGCCATCCCTGTTCCTTCTACTTCTTTAAGCCATATCTCGTATTGGTTAAAGACCTCTTTTTCGTGCTCGTCCAATTCATCAGCCCAGTACAAAAAACCAATATAGGATTTAAACTCCTGACGGTATTCAAAGCTCTTAGCCTTTCCATATAGATGCAATTCTAAATAGGATGGGCGCCTTCCAAGTTCTTCTTTTAAACCAAAATAAGCTGAACGAAGATAATCTTTGCGAGGTTGTTTCTTCTTTCGTAACTCATCTAAAAGTTGAATCACTTTGACTTCAAAATCAATTACACAATTATCCGGTACCTGTGGTAATGACTTTCCCTTTTTCTCCCGCTCCTCGTCCGAACGTGTATCAAGAAGGCTAAGTTTCACATCTGCATTACGATAGTTTCCGATTAAATCGATAATTATACAATCTTCTTTTCCCTGAAACAAACGAAGACCTCGGCCTACTTGCTGTGTAAACACTGTTAATGATTCAGTTGGGCGAACAAACAGAAGTGTATCAATGGAAGGAATATCAACCCCTTCATTAAATAGATTAACAGTGAAAATCACATCTAACTGGCCGTTTTTAATCATTTTAATCGCCTCAGAACGGCTATATTCACCACCGCTAGAATGAAGGCTAGTCGCTCGGACTCCCTTATTTTTAAAGTAATTTGTTAAATAATTGGCCTGTTTAATAGACGAACAAAAAGCCAATGTCCGGGTTTGCTTATATTTCTTCCATGCATCCAATATTTTTGTTGCCATATCTTCTTGCAATTGGACAGCAAGTAATTCTTCTTCATCATAGTGACTACCAAGCCATGTAATTTTAGAATAATCTGTTTC
>CALNBV010000073.1 GCA_937874515.1 uncultured Paenibacillaceae bacterium
CATCCCCATACATGTACTATTTTGAAACCGATGGAATGACCGTAGCTGGCACATCCCCAGAAATGTTAGTGAAGGTGACAGGGGATAAGGTAGAAACAAGACCTATTGCAGGAACCAGACCAAGGGGGAGAACAGAAGAAGAAGATCTGTCCTTAGCAGAAGAATTGCTTGCTGACGAGAAAGAACGAGCAGAACATATTATGCTCGTTGACCTTGGTAGAAATGATGTAGGACGGGTTTCCCAATATGGTTCTGTGAACGTCGATGAGCAAATGGTCATCGAGTTGTATTCCAGAGTCATGCATATTGTGTCCCATGTTTCCGGGAAGTTAAAGGATGGAATATCCCGTTTTGATGCTTTGTTATCCTGTTTTCCTGCAGGGACACTTTCCGGTTCACCGAAAATTAGAGCCATGGAAATTATAGATGAGTTGGAGAATAAAAATCGTGGGGTATATGGTGGGGCTATTGGTTATTTTAGCTTCCAGGGAAATTTAGATTCCTGCATCACCATTCGCACCATCGTTTTTAAAGGGAATAAAGCCTATGTTCAAGCTGGAGCAGGAATTGTAGCAGATTCTGTGCCAGAACTTGAATACGAGGAAACAGTGAATAAAGCAAAAGCCATGTTAATTGCCTTAGGAATAGCTGAGAAAATGAATCAAAAAGAGGAGATGAGTTTAGATGTTTAAAGGAATTTTAGGAAAAGTAGTAGAGGGGCAATCATTAAACCGGGATGAAGCGAAAGAAGCCATGGAAATTATCATGAGTGGGGAAGCCACTGTTGGGCAAATTACCAGTTTCATAACTGCTTTGCGCATGAAAAACGAAACCGTAGAAGAAATAACTGGTTTTGTAGAAACCATGAGAAATAAAGCTTTGGGAATTACAATGGATACAGAACACTTATTGGATACAGTGGGCACTGGTGGTGACGGAGGAATTTCCTTTAACATATCCACTGCCTCCACAGTGGTTGCAGCTGCCGGGGGTGTGCGTATTGCGAAACATGGCAATCGCAAAGTATCTAGCAAAAGTGGCAGCGCAGATGTTCTTGAAGCTCTTGGGGTGAATATTAATTTAACACCTGAGGAAGCGGTACGTTGTCTCGAAGAAACAAATCTTTGCTTCTTATTTGCGCCTATTTACCATAAAGCCATGAAATATGCGGCAGAGCCTCGCCAACAAATTGGCTTCCGCACCGTTTTCAATATGCTTGGACCATTAACCAATCCTGCTGGTGCGGATCGCCAGCTCATCGGCGTTTATGACAAGGACTTGTGCCGCAAGTTTGCAGAAGTACTGCAAAATATGGGTTCTAAACGGGCCCTGGTTGTGGCTGGGGCAGATGGTTTAGATGAAATTAGCATTAGTGGCATCACTTATGTTGCAGAGCTAAATGGAGAAAAAATTCGTGAATATACAATTGAACCCTCTCAATTTGGATTGGCAACCTATCCAATTGAAGCCGTTGCTGGGGGAAATGCTACGGAAAATGCGCAAATTATTCGCAATATTTTCGCCGGTGAACAAGGGGCTTTCCGGGATATCGTTGTCATGAATAGTGCAGCTTCCTATTATTTAGATGAAAAGGTACCATCTCTTGCAGAAGGTGTGAAGTTGGCCCAGGAAATAATCGATACAGGAAAAGCTGCGGAAAAACTCCATCACTTAATTACTGTTTCTTCTGGAGGGGTTGAAAATGCTTCATAAAATCGTCGAAGTAAAAAAACGAGAAATCGTTGAAATAAAGGATAGTTTTTCTATTTCTGCAGCAGAGAAAATCATTGCCAATCTTCCTGGTTGCACCTCAATGAAGAGGAATTTTCAAGAACGGGGAAGAGGGGTTGGGGTCATCGCAGAAGTGAAAAAGGCTTCACCTTCTAAAGGATTGATTCGTGAACCCTTTTTGCCTCTTGATATTGCCCAAAATTATGAACAGGCTATGGTTGAAGGAATCTCTGTATTAACAGACCGTTCCTTCTTCCAGGGTAATTTAGCTTATTTAAAACAAATTCGCCAGCAGATTACACCAGGGATTCCTCTTTTGCGGAAAGATTTCAATATTGATCCCCTTCAATTATATGAAGCTCGTTTGAATGGGGCAGATGTGGTGTTGCTCATTGCAGCCATTCTAGAAAAACGGCAAATGAAGGAGTTAGCAGGAATCGCGAAAGATTTAGGAATGGAAGTGTTAATGGAAGTCCATTCTGTCGAAGAAATTGAGAATGTGCTCGATGTGGTTGAACCGGATCTTATGGGGATTAATAACCGGGATTTACGAACCTTTACCACTTCAGTGAAAAATACGTTAAAATTAATAGATAAGATTCCATCCCATTTTGTGAAAATCAGCGAAAGCGGGATTTCCACAGCAGATGATATCGCCCTCTTGCAGGAAGCGGGAGTGGATGGAGTATTAGTTGGGGAACATTTCATGCGCCAACCTAATGTAGCCCAGGCTGTGCTTGATTTAGTTGGACCTGTAAAGGAAATGGAGAAGCATAATGGGTAGGTCCCTTTTAAAAATATGTGGCATTATGTCAGAGGAAACCCTTAAAATAATAGGGGAAGAAAATCTCCCCATTGATTGGCTGGGATTTATTTTCGCCTATGGAAAACGAAAACTGACTCCTGCCCAATGGGAAATCATGTCTCAGTTTGTACCCATGACTGTCAAAACTGCCGGGGTTTTTGTCAATCCTGATTTAAAAGAAGTGGCAGAAGTATTCCAAAAGGCACCTTTACATCTGGTGCAACTACACGGCCAGGAATCACCAGAATTTTGCTCTCAGGTGAAAGATGAGTTTGGTTGTAAAGTGATTAAAGTAATTGGGGTTGGTGAGGATGGCCAGGCTCATTTAGAGTTGGAGTCCTATCAAGGTAAAGTTGATTATCTTCTTCTGGATACCATGACTAAAGCCCAGGCAGGAGGAACGGGAAAAGTCTTTGCCTGGGATAGGATTCCTGCTTTCCAGCAACGGTGCGAAAGGATTGGCATCCCTTTACTGGTTGCTGGTGGCCTCAATGAAGATAATATAGAGGCATTAATTCAGCAATACCATCCTTTTGGAATTGATTTATCCAGCAGCCTAGAAACCAATGGTATGAAAGATATGGGGAAAATAAGAAACGTAATTGACGTTGTAGAAAGGATGGCCTTACACGATGGGAACAGAAATGAGCAACAAGTCTAAAGGTCGGTTCGGAGAATTCGGAGGCCGTTATGTACCAGAAACCCTGGTCAATGCCACGGATGAATTAGAAAAGGCTTATGAAGAAGCAATACAGGATCCCCAATTTTTAAAAGAATTGGCGGAATTTTTAAAAGAATATTCTGGTAGACCTACCCCCCTTTATTATGCAGAAAAGTTGACAGAGGAATTAGGTGGCGCCCAGATTTATCTCAAACGGGAAGATTTAAATCATACAGGTGCCCATAAGATCAATAATGCGATTGCCCAGGGATTGTTAGCGAAAAGAATGGGCAAAAAATTCATTATTGCCGAAACAGGGGCCGGCCAGCATGGTGTGGCTGCTGCAACCATTGCTGCTCGCCTGGGACTTTCCTGTAAAGTATTCATGGGAGAAGAAGACATTCGCCGTCAGAAGCTGAATGTATTCCGCATGGAGTTATTAGGAGCTGAAGTGGTTCCTGTTTCTTCAGGAACGAAAACCTTAAAAGATGCCACAAGTGAAGCCATTCGTTACTGGGTAAGCACCGTTGATACCACCTATTATATGGTGGGTTCTGCCATTGGGCCTCATCCTTATCCGAAAATGGTAAGGGATTTCCAACGAATCATCGGCGATGAAACCAGAGAACAAATTCTGGCCCAAACAGGACGCCTCCCTGATTATGTGGTTGCCTGTGTTGGCGGGGGCAGTAACGCCATTGGGATGTTTTATCCTTTTGTAGAGGATGAGAATGTGAAACTCATTGGGGCTGAAGCGGCTGGTTGTGGCGTGGACACGGATCAACATGCAGCAACCATTGCAAAAGGAACCCGTGGGGTTATTCACGGGACCATGACCTTGCTTCTGCAAGATCAATATGGACAAATTATCGAGCCTTATTCAATTTCTGCTGGTCTTGATTATCCAGGAATTGGCCCGGAACATGCGTACCTTTATGCATCTGGCAGGGCAGAATATCGTTCCATTACCGATGAGGAAGCTTTAGGAGCCTTCCGTTTATTAAGTAAAGTTGAGGGAATTATTCCTGCACTTGAAAGTTCCCATGCTGTTGCAGAAGTGATGAAATTTGCCCCTACGTTAGATAAAGACAAGATTGTTATTATTTGTTTATCTGGACGTGGAGATAAAGATGTTACCCAGATTTATGAGCGGGATAAAGGGGGACAAAGCAATGATTAAGGAAAGTACGGGAGCACAACTAATTCAAGCTGCTTTTCAAAGTGAAAAGCCAATCTTCATCCCATTTATCACAGCTGGTTTTCCCACTCCTGCTGCTAGCATTGATATTGCATTAACCCTGGAGGAGGCCGGAGCAGGTTTATTGGAACTGGGTGTTCCTTATTCTGATCCTCTTGCAGATGGCCCAACCATTCAAACTTCCTCCCATAAAGCCATAGCACAAGGGGTTACCTTGCCTAAGGTTTTAGAAATGGCGAAAGAGATGAGAGGAAGAGGATTGAAAATCCCGGTAATTTTATTTACCTACTATAATCCTGTTCTCCAATATGGAACTGAGAAATTAATCAGCCAGCTTGAGGACTATGGAATTGATGGTATTTTAATTCCTGACCTGCCCTTTGAAGAGGCTGAAGAAGTCAATAAATTGACTGAACAAAACGGACGGTCCTTTATTTCTCTGGTGGCACCTACTTCCCAACAACGGATTCAAATGATTGCTTCCCATGCCCAGGGTTTTCTTTATTGTGTTTCTTCACTGGGGGTAACAGGAGCTAGGAGCACATTGGATGATAGTGTGGTAGGATTTCTAGACGAAGTAAAAAAACACAGCCGAGTTCCAGTAGCTGTGGGATTCGGCATTTCTCGGGCAGAACAGGTTCAATTAATGGCTCCCCATTGTGAAGGATATATTGTTGGAAGCGCCTTAATTAATATTCTATTAAAAAATGAAGATGTACTAAAAGATGAATTAACCAGGGAACAAGGCCTTGCTGAGATAAATAAATTTGTAAAAGAACTACAATCTGGGTTATCATGAAATAATGCAAAGAGTTGTTAGTGGAGGATTTTGACAATGATTCAAGTCGCAGTGCTTGGAGTAGGGTTGATTGGGGGTTCCCTGGCCCTTGCTCTAAAAAAACATGAAAACCTACAAATTACCGGATTTGATATTAATGAAGATAATCTGGATTTAGCCATTTCCCTGGGTGTTATTGACCAGGGAACTACTCATTTAGCGGAAGCGGTAGTCAATGCGGATTATATTTTCCTTAGTGCACCTGTGGAAACCTTATACGAATTGATTTCCTTTTTACGATACACTCCTCTGAAAAAGGGAGTCGTGATTTGCGATACTGGGAGTACGAAAAAAACTGTATTGGATATGGCCAGGGGCCTGGAAAAGAAGGGTGTCCATTTTATCGGAGGACATCCCATGGCAGGGTCACATAATTCCGGAGTAGAAGCATCCAATGATCGATTATATGAAAATGCCTTTTTTGTATTAACTCCAGCTGAGGGAGTTCCTGAAGAGGTTGTTACAGGATTAAAAAACTTATTAACACCTACCCGGGCGAAAGTTGTGGTCATGAAGTCAGATTTTCACGACCAGGTTGTGGGGGCTATTAGCCATTTTCCTCATGTTATTGCCTCATCCCTTGTGAATCTGGTGAGTGGTTATAATGGAAATTCAGATTGGTATCGGCAAATGGCTGCGGGTGGTTTTAGGGATATTACCCGCATCGCATCCAGTAATCCACGGATGTGGAGGGATATCCTTTTAAACAACCGCCGTGTTCTCATGGAAATTTACCATGACTGGCAGGAGAGCCTGGGAGAGTTAATGACCTATATTGAACAGGCTGACGGAGATGGGATTGAAGAATACTTTGCCCGTGGCAGAGCCTTCAGGAATCAAATTCCAGAGAAACAGCAAGGAGTGATTCCTCCTTCTTATGACCTTTATGTGGATATTCTTGACCATCCTGGCAGCATTGGACAGGTGACTACCCTCCTTGGCCAACATATGATTAGTATTCCGAATCTACAAATTTTAGAGACCCGTGAAGAAGTTCAGGGGGTTTTACGCATTGCTTTTCGTACCCTTGAGGATATGGAACAGGCAACTAAGGTTCTTCAGGATGCAGGATATAAAGTATTTCAGCGTGAATAGGAGTGCATAGTCCAAATGATAAAAATGAAGGCTATACATAAAATTAAAGGTGAAGTTACCGTTCCAGGGGATAAATCCATATCCCACCGTGGGGTTATGCTAAGTTCATTAGCTGAAGGTATAACTAAAATTGATGGATTTTTACCTGGGGCTGATTGCCTGAGTACCATCTCTTGTTTTCGCAAAATGGGGATTCAGATTGAACAAGAAGGTGACCGGGTGACGGTACACGGGAAAGGATGGTTTGGATTAGAGGAACCATCTGATATTCTGGACGTAGGCAATTCCGGAACCACCATCCGCTTAATGATGGGAATTTTGTCTACCCAGCCTTTTCATTCAATATTAATAGGGGATTCATCCATTGGTCGCCGTCCTATGCGCCGGGTGGCCAATCCTCTGCGCAAAATGGAAGCGAAAATTGATGGACGCCTAAATGGAGAGTATACACCTATTGCCATTCGTGGTGGCAATATTAAAGGGATGGAATACCATTCTCCTGTAAGTAGCGCGCAGGTGAAATCTTCAATCTTACTGGCAGGTTTGCAGGCAGAGGGTGAAACAACGGTTTATGAACCTGAGAAATCCCGTGATCATACAGAGAGAATGTTGACTTCTTTCGGTGTGGAAGTCGATTCTTTCCCTGAAGGGGTACGGATTCAGGGAGGACAAAGACTCATTTCTCCTGGAGAGATTCATGTTCCTGGAGATATATCTTCTGCAGCATTTTTAATGGTGGCAGCAGCGATTGTGCCTGGCAGTCACCTTATTATAAAAAATGTGGGCGTGAATCCAACACGTACGGGGATTATTGATGTCATGAAGGCCATGGGTGCATCTCTTGAATTGCTTAATGAAAGAGAAGTGAACGGGGAACCTGTTGCAGATATTGAAGTAAAATATAGTTCTTTACACGGTACGGAAATTGGCGGGGAATTAATTCCTCGATTAATTGATGAAGTTCCAATTATCGCTGTTTTAGCTAGCCAGGCAGAAGGTAAGACAGTGATTCGGGATGCAGCCGAATTGAAAGTGAAAGAGACAAATCGCATTGATACGGTTGTGGGTGAATTAGGAAAAATGAATGTACATGTAACACCGACTGAAGACGGTATGATTATTATGGGGAAAAGCTCCTTACGTGGTGCCATTTGTAATAGCCATGGAGATCACCGAATTGGCATGTCCATTGCCATTGCAGGGTTAATAGGGGAAGGGGAAACGGGGATTGAGAATGCTGAATCCATCAATGTTTCTTTTCCAGGCTTTTTCTCAATCCTGCAGGATATTAGTGAATCCACTTCCTTTTAATAGGGGTGGATTTTTCTTTATTTATGATCAGTGCTACTTTGTTTTGTTTGCATGATTTTGTTTATGATTCCATCAATTTCAACACTCACTTCAAGTACTTTTTCATCTCGAAGATTGCGGTTTATTTCGTATATTTCATGCATTTTTTCTCGTTTACACTGAAGTAGGGAATATAACTGTTTGTCCACGGGGTATGTAGCCTCCTTTATTCTTCTATTTTATGACTAAATTAAATTGGATGGAATACCCATTCCCTCGACAAATTCTATGAATTTTAGTGGATTTTATTAGGGTCTATAATAATGGGACATGGTCTATTCTATAAAGTATATGGGTGTTGCGTTTTTTTTATACAAGTAATCATATAATTACGTAAGAGGAGAGAAAAAAAGTTGATCGATGAATATCAAAAATTAGAATTAGTACAGGATTTGTTTGACCAGGAACAATTTGAAGAAGGTTATGCCTTTTTAGAACAATTAGAAGAAGAATACGCCAGCAATGAAGATATGCTTTTTGAAATTGGCGTTTTTTATTATGATGTAGGCCATATTGATAAAAGCTTAACTATTTTTCGTAAAGTAGAACCCTTAGTCAGGGGTGATGAGGAGTTCCTTTATGAATGCCGCCTTTATCAATCATCCGCCCTTATAGAATTAGGAAAAATGGATGAAGCCCTTGATTTATTAATGGTACTAAAAGAGGAAAAGGAAGGGGAAGAGGATTCCCGTTTATATAGTTTATTGGGACAACTTTATCGTATTGAAGGTCTTTCTGAAGTAGCTATTGGCTATTTTCAAAAAGCCTTATCATTCAATCCTGATCATAAAGAGGAAATCCTCTACTGGTTGGGAGAGCTTTATGAAGAATCAGGTGAAGACCAAAAAGCCCTGGATATTTGGAAGGGCATTTCTGGGTTTACAGAAGAAGAGGAATTCCTTGTGAAAAGCGCAAATTTAGAAGCAAGACGAGGGGAATTCGAAAAGGCAAAAGCCCTTTTTGAAAAAGCCATCGAAATCTCTGTATCTCCAGAAGCCCTCTTTGGATGCGGCATTGTCTGTTATCAAATGGGAGACTGGACTTCAGCGGTCAGGAGATTTTCTCAATTGATTGAAAAGGACCCTGAATATGTAGCAGCCTATCCCTTACTAGGCGAAGCATTGTGGGAGTTAAAATTAAAAGACCAGGCCATTGCCGTTTACAACCAGGTCCTGGGCATACAAAGTGAAGACATTCATTTAGTGGATCGCTTTCTCATGCTCCTAACGGAAACAGGACGCTGGCAAGAAGTGAAGGATTACATAGGGAAAATGCATGATATTGATGAGGAAGACCCAATCTTGTTTTATTGGAAAGGGAGAATTGCGGAAAAGGAAGGAAACATTCGGGATGCCATTGCCCTTTATCAAAAGGTGCAAATGGGTGAAGAGACCATCCACGATACCATACAGCGGTTAAACAACATCATATAAATAGATTGAAAGGCTCCAGAGTATTCTGGAGCCTTTTTAATTATAAGTTTGAGGAGGACCAATGGTGTTAGCCAAGCAATCTTTATCATAAGACCGTAAGGTTAAAGGTTGAGATGCTAATGAATCAAATCAGTTGCCTTTTTGTGAGCCGATACGAGGGAAACTGAGAGGGGGGCGGAAAAAAGCCTTCAACTGTAAAGGAAACTTAGCTGGTGCCAAGTAAAGCGAAGGCAACTGCTTAGTTGACTTATGACGGAAGGAAAGCGTTAGCTTTCTATTCGGCGCATCCTTTATTTTTTACCCAGATGTTTTGAAGGCGCGCCCGGATTGAAGTTGACTGTCAGTTTCAGCATCTTTGTCGGCGAGCAAGAGGCACGATTAGATTCTTAGCATCGTATGTATAGAAGTTTTTTTTATCTGTCAATAATTGTAGTAATGAAAAGGAAGGGGGCGGAATCCGTGAAGCTATCGGAAACGTTAACCTATACAGATATTTCACAATTGCACCGTCTTGCAAGGGAATGGAATTGTGAATGCAATATTCACTCAAAAAATGAACTAATACAAAGTCTATTTCATCACCTTACGAATAAATATCAAATACATCAAGAGTTTTTGGAGCTATCCTCTGGAGATAAGATGTTTCTGTTTAATTTAATGTTTGAAAAACCCAGGGAATATACAAAAGATTCGATTTACGCTAAAGCACGCCAGGCATGCTTAAAAGAGGAAGAAGCAAGAAGTTACCGTGGGATGCTTGAGCGGGCGCTGGAAAAAGGGTGGCTCTTTCGCGTAAGCATCCGGCAGGATGAAAAGTTTATTGTCCCAGACGAAGTCAGAAAGCAATGGCGTTCATTATTATTACATGGAATTCAGGGGATGAGGAAGGAGGAGATAGAAGGAGGGACCATTGATGATGGAACCCATCATATGGCCCAGGATCTAGAAATCCTATGTAACTATTTAAAAAACAACCATGTTCCATTTGCGAAGAATGGAGCTATGTATCGCAAACATATCATGAATCTTATCCATTTATTGCATGTTTCAGAAGAACTGCCTACAGAGAGTTGGCGATTTGGCTATGGACGCCGTTTTCGGGAATATCCGGACCGTTTTGCCCTGATCTATGATTTCGCTTATCACAGGGAATGGATTACAGAAGATGACATGATGGGAAATGTCATCCTTACAGAACGGGGTTTTCAATTCCTAGAAGAGGGAATAAATTATGAACAATTAACGAAAGATTTATTTTCCTTTTGGTTATTGTCTTATCGGAGAGCGATTCCCAATATTGAAAATCTAACAAGGTTCATTTCTCTACTCTGTCAAAATCAGTGGGTTCAAGAAAGGGTTTTAGTTGAACAGCTCCTTCTGTTTACCTCTGGATTTTATTATGATACCCCAGAAGATGTGCTGAAAAAGAGGATTATTACAATGTTAAATTATTTTGGTTTTTTGGTAAAAACCACTCTCTGTGATGCTACTTGTGCTTTCACTTTAAGTCCCGGGGGAGAAACCTGGTTTTGAGGAAAAATTTTTTAAAAAAATGTCGTACAAATTAAAAGGACGAGAATATTATATATTAAGAAATTACACAAGCTTTTGAATTTTTCGCAAGAATATTTGAACAAAATGTGATATAATTTAAATAATCTAAATATTAAAAAAGTAAACGCTTATATAACAGATAAAGAAATAGATAAACAAGGATTGGGAACTCGTGTAATTGTCGTCCGGTTGACTATCGACATAACGTGGTATTCATCTTAAAAACAAATGGAGGGAAGGCTTATGGAGAAACAAAAACGAGGCTTCACCCAGCAAACATTACACAGTCTGATGGCAGAGATGGTTCTTGATAAAGTGATTCGTAATTATCATATACAGAAATTATATCATGACATAGACAATGCCCTGTCAACAGGTGATCGCCAAACGTTTTATCGTTTAACTGAAGAATTAAATGAATTATTAGCTCTGGCAAAGGTGAACTAAGTAGATATAAAATAAAATAGTATGGTACGCTATAATCCGGGATATCCGGATTATTTTTTGTTTCAAAGGCTTTATAAGGAGGAGAAGAAAATGAAATGGAAAGTTGAAGATATGGAACAATTGCTTGGCATGGAGGAATATGTGGATACATTGCTGTACCCTGTATCTGTTTCTCCCATGGATTGGGATGTGAAATGGATTGCAGACCAATTCTGGTTAGAAAAAGTATCTTCCAATGTTGAACAGAATTTAAAAGGAAGGGTATTTTTATTTCAGCCCCTTTGTGTAGCAAGAAATGAATTATTTCTTGACACTACGATTCCTTTTATTCGCCAGAATATTAAAGCGATGTCTAATCGATTTCCCCATCGGGCAATTCTTACAAACTCCAAAGAATTGGCGGAGGCTTTTCAAGAGGAAGGAGTGATCGCTTTTTTACTATCACCTACCCCTGAAGAAGCTGTTACATCTAAACGATTTCTGGAAAAATCTCTAATTGAGGCGAATCGTGTAATCCCTAAGTTGATTGGGGTTTGGAGTCAATAGGGGAATTCCGTCGAAATTATACATACTTTTTCGATTACTGTAACAACATAATCTTGACAGCATAATTGCCATTCTGTATGATTGTTAATGTCCTAGTATTAGATGTACTGTATGTTAGTCCGTATGGACGTGATCATAAGGATAGGAGGTTAGAGAGAATGAGCAAAGACCAGGGGGTTTCAAGAAGACAATTTCTTAACTATTGTCTTACTGGTGTGGGTGGTTTCTTAGCAGCAGGTATGTTAGCTCCAATGATTAAATTTGCTGTTGACCCTGCCTTAAAGAAAGGCAAAGCAGGAGGCAACATGGTACCTGTTGTTGATGAAGCAGTATTAACAGGAGAACCATCAAATCATGGTTTTAAGTACAAAATTACAGATGCTTGGCTCGGTGAACAAGAAACTGAGTTAACAGCCTGGATTTACAAAGAGGGTGGACAAGTTATTGCTTTATCCCCAATTTGTAAACATCTTGGTTGTACTGTAGGTTGGAAAAACGACCCTCAAAAACAAAATCGTTTCTTCTGTCCTTGTCATAATGGCCTTTATGAGAAGAACGGGAAGAACGTTCCAGGTACGCCTCCAATGAATCCATTGGATACGTATCAAGTGGAAGTTAAAAATGGGAAAGTATATCTTGGTTTAGTAGAGCCTAACAAGATTGTAGGGGGGGCATAAGTAAATGATCCGTAAAATGTATGATTGGGTCGATGAACGTCTCAATGTTACCCCTATGTGGCGTGATATTGCTGACCATGAAGTGCCAGAACATGTGAACCCGGCCCATCACTTTTCTGCATTCGTATACTGTTTCGGTGGACTTACATTCTTTATTACAGTTATCCAAATTTTATCCGGTATGTTCTTAACCATGTACTATGTACCGGACATCGTAAATGCTTACAAATCAGTAGAGTATTTACAAAACGAAGTAGCATTTGGCGTTATCGTTCGCGGTATGCATCACTGGGGAGCATCGCTTGTAATCGTGATGATGTTCTTACATACATTGCGTGTATTCTTCCAGGGCGCTTACAAACATCCGCGTGAATTAAACTGGGTTGTTGGTATGTTAATATTCTTCATGATGTTAGGACTTGGTTTCACGGGTTACCTCTTACCATGGGATAACAAAGCGTATTTTGCAACCAAAGTTGGTATTGGAATGGCTGGTCAGGTTCCACTGATTGGTGGTTTTATTACTAAATTACTGCAAGGTGGAGACATCGTTGGTGCGGAAACCCTTGCTCGTTTCTTCGCTGTTCACGTATTCTTCTTGCCTGGTGCACTTTTCGGGTTGCTAGGCGCTCACTTTATTATGATCCGCAGACAGGGTATTTCCGGTCCGCTATAGGATCTAATTCCATAGACAAGGGGGGGTTATACAAATGGCAAAACATGATAAAGACATTGAGTATGTTGGTGATTCCCAGGTTCCTGCTAAACGGGTTCCCAATGTAGCTCCGTCTTACGATGAATATCCAGGAAAAACTGAACTTTTCTGGCCTAACTTCCTTCTCAAAGAATGGATGGTAGCAGCCGTTGTTCTTTTCGCATTCCTTATGTTAACAGTAATGCATCCAGCTCCGCTGGAACAAGTAGCGGATCCTACTAATGCAGGATATATTCCGTTACCTGACTGGTACTTCTTATTCCTTTACCAATTGCTGAAATATAAGTGGGCTTCTGGTACTTGGGTAATGTTCGGGATCATCATTATCCCTGCAATTTCTTTTGGTGCACTTTTCTTCGCTCCATGGCTTGACCGTGGACCAGGACGCAGACCTTCTCAACGTCCAGTTGCTGTAGGGACTATGCTTCTTGCTTTAGTTGCGATCGTTTACCTAAGCTGGGCTGCTATGGCTGAACACGAAGCAACATTAGCAGCTTCCGGTGGTGGTGCACCTGTAGCGTCTAATAAACCACCAGCAGATTTCAAAGCAGGTGAGGCCTATACAAAACAAGTAGGCTGTGCAGGTTGTCACGGTGCCAACATGGAAGGTGGCTTAGGACCAGCTCTCTGGGATGAAGGAACACGTATGGATAAACAACAAATCCTTGATATGATCAACAACGGTGGCGTCACAATGCCTAAAGGTGGTATGTTCCAGGGTACTGAAGAAGAAAAACAAGCACTTGCTGAATACCTTGCATCTTTAAAAGGCAATAAATAATAACGATCTCTTTAAAAGCTGACTGTATAAAACAGTCAGCTTTTCTACTATAGATAGGAGGTTTGTCATGTGAAGGAAGCCTGGGGTTATTTTATCGGGATTCTTAGGAATAGAATCTTTCTCTGGATGATGATTGGGATTAATGGGTTGGGGTCAATCTACGGTTTTTACTGGTATAAGGAGCAACTTGCTGAAACCACCCCTGAGTTTTTACGGATTTTTGTTCCTGATAGCCCCACTGCCAGTACCTTTTTCACTCTTGTATTAATTACATATCTATTTCGAAAAAGCGTTCCTACATTAGAAGCCTTCGCGGCTGTTACCAGTTTTAAATATGGGGTATGGGCAGTGGCTGTTATTCTTGTGGGTTTTGCTCTTGGAGATCAACAATACCCTCAACACTACATGTTAATGATTTCACATGGAGGAATGGCAATAGAGGCTTTATTATATGCCCGTTTTTATTCCATACAGTATAGGCATATTCTTTATGTTGGTGTATGGACCATCGGAAATGATTTATTAGATTATGCATTAGAGATTCATCCCTGGGTGTCACATTCTATGGAAGTGTTTCATATTCAATTGGGGTGGGCTACATTCGGATTAAGTATACTAAGCTTGTGGTTGATTTATGCTATCTCTGTAAAGAAAAAATGGAATAAATAACCTGTCATATCTCTTTCTCTTCTTCAATAGGTATAGGATGAAGGGGGGACGAGTTGGTGAAAAAGATACTGCTGTTTTCTGCAATTATATTATTCGTATTAATAGGCATTTTTTATTGGACAAAAGTAGTACATACAGAAAGCTCTAAATCAGATGTTGAAACCCTTTCTGTTTATGAAAGGATGGATCAATTATCCCAGGAAGTATTTTCCCTTACAAAAGATAAAAAGTTTCCAGAGGCAAAAAGCAAGTTAGAGGAATTAGGCCAATTATTTGCATCCTCTAAGCCTCCCAAAGGATTAACCATAGAAACCATGGATATTATTACAGAAACCATTGTGAAAGCAAAACAAGCGTACGCTTCAGTCAATATCGATCCAAACCAATTGCTCTGGCATGCTTTACAGGTGCGTTTAACCATGGATAGTCTAACACATACCAATCAACCTTTATGGAAGAATTATTATAAACCTTATAAAGAACATATACAAAAATTAACAGTCTATGTGAGTGCGAAAAAGAAAGATGAATTTACCCGCTTGTTCCTGCAAAACATTCAGTTATATCAAATGTTAAAACCAGCCATGAGTGTTAGTGCTTCACCCCATGAAATGGAGCAATTATTATCTATTTACCGTTTCTTATTGCAGGAATCTCGGAAAGCAGACTTTAATTGGGATCAGGTTTATATGGTGTTAAATGAATTAAATCGCCAAATAGATAAAATGTTTATTGGTAAAGAAACAACAACCTTTGCCTCTGTATTAACGCCAGGTTCACCCTACCAT
>CALNBV010000074.1 GCA_937874515.1 uncultured Paenibacillaceae bacterium
TTTCTACTCCGACAACTGCTGGTAAGCCATATTCACGTGCGATAACTGCTCCATGGGTCATCAGTCCACCAACTTCGGTGACTAGGCCTTTTATGGATACAAACAATGGTGTCCAGCTAGGGTCAGTAAAGGAGGTGACTAATATATCTCCATCTTCTAGATCCGCATCTTCCATGGTTAAGATAACACGTGCCCGTCCCTCTATGATTCCAGAAGAAACAGGTAGACCTACAATTGCGCCCCCTGGGAGATTTGCTCGTTTGTACTGACCTATAATAATTTCACCATCAGAGGTGATCACACGTGGGGGAGTTAGTTTTTCATAAACTTTATACTCATCTTTGCGCTGGTTAATAATCTGGTAATCTAGTTTATTGGTGCGTACCACTTCGCGAAGTTCTTCAAAAGTGAGATAGTATATATCTTCTTTTTCTTGAATAACGTTCCCTTGTACCAGTTGTTCAGCTTCTTTCAGTAACGCCTGCTTATAAACAAAGTAGCGATGAATCATGCCGTATTTCGGATATTCACGATAACCGATGAAATTTCGAAGGAGGCTAATCATTCCTTTAGTCTCTTGCGCTTTTTGCTGGCCATCGGGTAATTCCTTTAATCGCTCTATTAACTCTTGTTCTTTTTTCAATGCTTCCTGTAACCCTCGCTCAAATTTCACTTTGCTAGCATTGGGCGCAAAGTTTTTGATATTACTGAGAATCATAGGGACAAGTATAGTTGGTTTTTCCCTCCAACGGGTTTTCGTAATATCAATTTCCCCGACACATCGCATTCCGTATTTGTTTAGATAGGCATAGATTGCATCCTGGGCTTTCTGACCCCCCTCAAACTTAACCAGTTCATCAAGAAAGCTATCATCTTTTACATGGTGTAAATAATCAATGATTTCTGGATAAGAACGAATCACATCGGCAACATCCAATAAGGCCAGACCCATTTCCGAAGTAATATTGTTGGGTACAGATTGAGAAAGGGTGTCTGCTGCGTTTTTTTCACCTAGCCACTCCAACATTTTTTCATTAATCCATGAGGAAGCATCCATAGCGGTCATAAACACACTTGAACTTTGTGGGTCAAATAAGATCTTCTTTAATTCCTGGATATCTTCCCGAATAAAATCCAATAACTCTAGTCCTGATTTGGTGTGGATGTCTTGTTTTAACCCTTCGATTGATCTTTGACTACGCTCAATTAAATCAGAAACGATTGTAGGATCATTTTCGATTTGTGGTTGAAAACCTGTAGGCGACGTACCTTTATTGCTTTTATTGGGACTCTGTTCTTTTTGATCACTTGGTAAGGATTTTATGAAATCTCCTCGCTCTATGATGGTCATAAGTGCGTCTTTGATGAGGGGATCGGATTTTCCAGCGTTATTTAATAAAAATTCTCTGCTGTCAGGTGAAGCCAGCATAGGTGTAACATCAACAAACAACCTTCCACCCGCTTTACGCATGGGTGCATTGGTCGTTAACAGGAAAAAGGACAATCCCAAGGGTTTCATGGCATCTGTCATCATTTGGTTATGGCCGACTGATATATAAACGTGGTTTTCTTGATCATTTCCTTTAGGGATGGGGAAGAGAGTAGTAATTGGCCGACTCTGGACAATATAAAATGTATCATCGACCAAACACCATTCGATGTCTTGTGGGTAGCCAAAATGTTGTTCGATTTTTCTGCCTATACCCTCAAGATGCAAAATCTGCTCATCTGTCAACGCTTGCCTATTCTGCTGCTCAGGCAGGGTCTTCTGTTCTTTCGTACCGCCGCCTTCTAAGGGATTAATAGCTATTTTCTTGGTGGATATCTTTTTATTAATAATCTTGCCGTTATGCACTTTATACGTATCAGCATTCACCAGGCCAGAAACCAAAGCCTCACCAAGTCCGAAACTGGCATCAATGGATACCACTTTTCGATTAGAAGTGACGGGATCGGCAGTAAACAAAATTCCTGATGCCTGGGGGAAGACCATCTTTTGAACAATCACAGACAGGTGGATGTTACGGTGGCCAAATCCCTTTTGAATGCGGTAGGTTATTGCCCTCTCGGTAAATAGGGATGCCCAGCACTTACTGATATGCTTTAGGATTTCTTCTTTGCCAATAATGTTCAAATAGGTATCCTGTTGCCCTGCAAAGGAAGCGGTGGGTAAATCCTCTGCAGTTGCGCTAGATCGTAGGGCATAGGCATTGTTTTGACCGAGCCTGGAGAGGAAGTGGGTGATTTCTTTATTTAAGTCTTCTGGGATGGCAATTCCTTCGATGACCCTGCGAATCTTACCGCTAAGTTCAGCGATTTTATCCCGGTCTCCCACCTTTAGAAGGGATAATTGTTCAAGGAATTGGTTAATTGATGCCTTTTCCCCTATGATTCTTTGAAAGGCTTCAGCAGAAATACAAAAGCCATCGGGTACGGGTATTCCTTCAATCCTGAAAAGTTCCCCCAGGTTGGCGCCTTTACCCCCAACAACCATGAGTTTTGTTTTATCAATATCCTGAAAACCAAGCACATAGGAACTCATCTGTTTCCCTCCTTTGGTTACATCCGTGCTATTGATTATAGCAGTGGCAAATGGGAACAAACAGTCTGCATTTACAATTTTTCGTATGTTATAATTAAGGTAGGAAGAAATCAATTTCAACTAAGTAATTATGTAAGGGAGGGGAAAACCCTTCCTTTTTTATTGTTTTTAAAAAAGAAAAAACCCTTCCACATACAGGAAGGGTTTTTGACCTTTCTATCTTCTTATAAAAACAGTTTTTCTAATTGTAATGGTTCAATATATTTTCCATCTTTATAAGCACGCATGTTACCACCAGAGATTTCATCAATCAGAACAATTTGTCGTTCTTCTCCTGTACGGCCAAATTCAAATTTAATATCGTATAACTCAATGCCCTTTTTCCCGAGTTCTTCTTTTACGACGTTTCCGATTTGTTGAGTGAGTCCTTTTAAAATTTTATATTCGTCTTTAGATAAGATGCCGAGCATATCGAGTGCATCTTCACTAATCGGTGGGTCTTCACGTTCATCGTCTTTAATTGTTACTTCGACGAAAGCATCAAGTGCTTGTCCTTCTTCAGCGTATAATCCGTATCTACGTAAAAAGCTTCCTACTGCACGGTAGCGGCAAATGACTTCAAGCCCTTTACCAAAAACTTCAGCAGGTTTTACAGTCATTGTTGCCTTTTCGATATCCGTATCAACATAATGAGTTGGAATTCCCTTTTCCTTTAACACTTCAAAAAAGAATTTTGTCAGCTTTAATCCTGAACGTCCAGCACCTTCGATTGTCAAACCAACTGTATTGGCACCTGGGTCAAACACACCGTCAACCCCTGTAACATCATCTTTAAATTGAAGGAGGTAGTTGCCATCCTCTAATTCATAAACGTTTTTTGTTTTTCCTGTATAAACATGCTTCATGTATGTATGATCTCCTTTGCTTTTTCTTCATTATAATTATAGCAATTACCATTGAGTAAAAAAAGCAGAGCTTCAATAGCGGGATTTGAACGTATTTTTGTTTTCCCGGGCAATGAAATATGACGAAAATTGATTTTGATCAAGGTTTTTTTCCCTGGTATGAATTAGAATAAAAGCATAGAAAGACGAAAAACAAGATGGGAAGAGGAAGATTCTAATGAGGCAAACCATAACAATCACCGGCCAAACAGAGTTGGGTAAACTTGTAACCTTTTTTCCTGCCATTACGTCACGCCTGAATGAGCTGCATATTGACTACTGCTGCCAGGGGGAACGTTCACTTGAGTCAGCTATAGAAGAAGCAGACCTTAGCCTCGATTTCATCGCTGAGGTGCAGAATGCGTACAGTAATTATTTAGCAAGACCCAACAAGGAACTACCCGTATCGGAGCTAACTGATGAGGAACTTATTGACCTCATTCTTGATACTCATCATCAGTCTGAGCGCGCCTTATGGAAAGAACTAGATAAGCTTGTCAATTTAGTTTTGCTGGTCCATTATGAACATGGCAAAGAACAACTGTTGAAGTTGCATCGAAGCTTCAGCGAATTGAGGATGGAACTAGAGGAACATTTCGCTAAGGAGGAGCAGGAACTTTTCCCCGCGATTCTTAAAGTGGATAAAACACCTGAAGATCGAGTAGCCATACGTTCACTTATTAACGAATTAGAAGGTGAGCATGATGGTGCCGGAACGATTATTAAGGGTCTAATCAAGGAAACCAACGATTTCATGCCACCGGAGTACGCTTGTCCTACATTGAAGGCTGTTTTTCACAAGCTCCATGAGTTGGTTGATGATATTTTTCTTCATGTCGCAAAGGAAAATAGCGTTCTATTCAAGCGTTACTAACTGTAAAGGAGTGAATAGATCGTATGGCAAAAGTAGAATTTCAATTAGAAACATTAACCTGTCCCAGTTGCGTTAAAAAAATTGAAGCTACACTGACCAAGGCTAAAGGAGTTCATTCGGTAAAGGTATTATTCAACGCCAGCAAAGTAAAGACCCAATTTGATAATACCCAAACCAATGCCGAAAAATTAAAGCTTACTATTGAAAACTTAGGTTATTCAGTAGTAGCTGCGAAAGTTTCTTAATTCATTCCTTTTGCCATGGCCTAGATTGTAGGTCATGGTCATTTTTTTTTCAATGTAATCTTGATTTAAATTAAGGCTATTCAGCCAAACAAGGGGGGGATAAAGATGATTAAGCAAATTAATAAACATAAAAATCATATTACCGCAATTTCCGGGATTCTAATCGTGCTTGGTTTCCTTCTTCCATTAGCGGGATATGAAAATTATAAGGATTTGGCTTTGATTACAGCGACCCTAATCGCCATGATTCCTATCGCTATTAAAGCTTTCCAGGCACTGCGCATGAAGGCCTTCAGTATTGAATTATTGGTGACCATGGCCGTTATTGGTGCCCTTTATATTCATGAATACACCGAGTCTTCCGTTGTGATCTTCTTGTTTTTATTTGGAGCCTACTTGGAAGCGCGTACACTGGAAAAAACCCGTTCTTCACTAAAAGCACTGGTGGATCTGGCACCACAGGAAGCGGACGTCATTCGTGAAGGAGAAAATGTAAGGATACCTGTGGAGGAAGTTGTCACAGGTGATCGGGTGATTATCCGATCTGGCGGCAAGGTTCCTGTAGATGGGAGGATCCTGTCTGGTAAAGCAACCTTGAATGAGGCGGCAATTACAGGTGAATCCGTGCCAGCATCGAAAGAGGTAGAGGATCAGGTTTACAGTGGCACAATTGTCGATAATGGCTATCTTGAAATTATCGCGGAAAAGGTTGGGGATGATACTACTTTTGCTAAAATCATCGAGCTTGTCGAAGAAGCACAAGAATCAAAATCAAAAACCCAGAAATTCCTGGATAAGTTCGCCAATTACTATACACCATCTGTCGTTGTCTTATCGATCATCGTATATGTTCTTACCCGTAATCTCCATTTGGCAATTACATTCTTAGTTGTTGCTTGTCCTGGTGCCCTGGTCATCGGGGCGCCTGTATCTATCGTTGCCGGGATTGGAAATGGCGCTAGAAAGGGTGTCCTTGTCAAAGGTGGAGAGGTTATGGATCGGTTATCTAGTGTTGATACAATCGTATTTGACAAAACAGGCACCTTAACGAAAGGAAAACCAGAAGTAACAGATATTAAGACTTTTCATAATCTAGAAGCCGAAGAATTGCTCAGATTGGTGGCGATGGGGGAAACCATTTCAGAACATCATCTAGGGCAAACCATTGTCAAGGAAGCGAATAAGAGGAATTTGAGCCTAGAAGGCCAATTACTTAACGGTGAAGTGATTAAAGGGAATGGAATTAAAGCCCATGTTGATGGGTATGTTCTAGCGGTTGGTAATCGGAAGTTAATGGCTGCTGAAAATATCCAGATTAATGATGAGGTTTCTGCTTATGCCATCAAGCGTGAAAAAGCAGGAAACACGGCAATATTCTCAGCAGTAAATGGCCAAGTTGCCGGTATCTTTTCTATAGCTGACCAGATTCGTGAGGATGCCCATAGTGCTTTAGCTGAACTGAGAAAGAATGGCATTAAGAAGATGGTTATGCTGACAGGGGACAACAAGCACACGGCTGAGTTGGTTTCCAATGAGCTGGGGTTAGATGAATTTCAGGCAGAATTACTCCCGGAAAACAAAGTGGAATATGTTAAAAAGTTGAAAGCTGAAGGACATGTAGTAGCGATGGCCGGGGATGGGATTAATGATGCGCCAGCGATTGCCACAGCAGATATAGGTCTGGCAATGGGTGAAGGCGGTACAGATGTGTCCATGGAAACAGCGGATGTCGTCCTTATGGCTGATAAGCTAATGCAATTCTCTCATGCCTACGCTCTTGCCAAGGCCACGGTTCGGAACATGAAGCAAAACACTTTTTTTGCAGTTGCAATTGTCTTTGTCCTCTTAGCAGGGGTATTATCCGATTATGTTCATTTGGCATCTGGGATGTTTATCCATGAAGCGAGTATTTTGATTGTGATCCTTAATGCCATGAGATTAATCGGATTCAATAGAAAAAACGGAAGTGGAGAAAGCAAAATGGGATCATGATGGAAAAGGAGGGTAGATATGGGGGATCATACGTGTGGATTTGAGGGGCACAAGTCATGTGTTGCTCTGGTGCCCATATTTAATCATCTAGAAGATGAGCACATGGCTGAAATCACAAAGGCGATTCAGTCTGATTCATACAAAAAAGGCGAGATGATTTATCGGGCCGGGGATCAATCAGATTCACTCTATATTGTTAAAAGTGGGAGAGTCAGAATTTATCGTTTATCGGAATCAGGTAAGGAACAATTGGTGCGTTTCTTGAGTCCAGGGGATTTCACAGGCGAACTTGCCTTGTTCAGTATGTCAGTTCATGAATCCTATGCAGAAGCTGTGGAGAACACTGAAGTATGTCTGATTACACGCACGGATTTACAGGAATTTCTTATGAAATATCCATCAATCTCTTTGAAAATTTTAGCGGAATTCTCGAGGCGACTGGAGAAGTCCGAGAAACAGACTACAAGAGTTTCTACGGAGAAGGTTGAAACCAGACTTGCCCGTTTCATCGCTGAGTGTATCGATGGTGAAAAATCGTCAATGGAGTTTGTATTGCCCATGAGTAAAAGGGACTTAGCTTCTTTCCTCGGGACAACTCCCGAAACCATCAGTCGGAAATTAACGGATTTTGAAGAGGCGGGATATATCAGACAGAAGCCCCACAGGAAGATCGAAGTTCTTGATTTAGATGAACTGCTATTAATCTAGTTCATGGTTTTGTATATTAAATTTCAAAGAAGTAATCGTAAAGATAAGGGTTTCCCAGTAGTAAGGTGTTCGTATGAGATGAACGCTAACCTTCGTACTTAGGAAACCCTTGTTATTTTTGGCTCTTTAGTGGGTAGAGGAGATGTCCCTTTTTTCTTTATCAGCAATTCGCTGCGAAATATCTGTAACATTCTGGAGTCCGTAATCAAAGCTATTCGTTAAGTACTTTTTAAAAAAGTTAGGATCAATTCCTGTCATTCTATAAAAGAAAGATAGTTCAACTTTCCAATCATTATCAATCATTGGATAGATGTCAACCAGCCCTTTTTTTGAGGAAAAATCGATGATGGTTTTGATTTTCATTGGTTTCTGAAGTGGAATTATTTCATCGAGTGGTTCCATTTTCAAATAACCTTTTCGATGCATTGCCGCGTAAAAGTTCCGATGTTCTTTAGGTTCCATGATTCCTAGATGAGCAGCTCTATAACCCAACACTTGTAGCGAAGTCTTCCACTTCTTTTTTAAATCCAGGTAAGCATCAGGATTTGTGATATGGACAATATATTTCATATCAAGTGTAAATTCTTCTTCAGGTAATAAGAATGCCCCGGCAAATAAATTGGCCTCATTTTCAATTACTTTGTGCTCTTTCCGGTCTAAGTTCGTAAATTCTAGACGATAATGAAGCAGCAAATGACCTAACTCATGGGCTATATCGAAATTCCTTCGTACCGCTGATCGTTTCATATTTCCTAATATAATGTAGGGTCGCTGGATTCTGGTCCATAGGCTATAGGCATCAATCTCCTCACCAAGTGCCTTTTCAAACACGAAAACTCCGCACTTCTCAACCAGGAACATAAGATTATCGTTTGTATTCTGCTCAAAATCGAGCCTTTTTCGTGCCAACCCGGCGACCTTTTCAATCTGAGTGGACCTATCGTCCTCCGAATGATTTAAGTATTCAATGACTTCGTCTCTTAACTTAATAATTTTAAGGGTGGGAAGGTTAACCTTGGCTGTAATATAGTTTACAAAGGTATCCAGAAATTCTACATGCTTCGCTTCCGCCTGAGTCTTTGATATAACATTCAAAACTTTAGAACGATAAGCGATGTTCGTTACATTGATGTTGGCAGATGTCGTGTACTGTGTAATCATGTCTTTCGTGTAAAAGTATTTACTTTTCACGTGGAAAATTTGTTTCAACTCATTAACGATTTGCATTTTAGGTGAAGTATAGGAGTTTTCGTACTGCCAAACTGCCTGTTCTGTCACACCTAACATTTCAGAGAGCTGTTTTCTCGAATATCCATGCATGATTCGTAGATGGGTTAGATTATCACCGATGAACATGGCTGCTCCCTCCTTATTTGACTAACACAAGCTTGCATTATGGTTCAATTTGCTGTTCTTCTTCCAAAATCCCAATATCGAATGCTGCTGGATCCATTATATCCCCATCTAATTCTGGTGCAATTACTTCCCGATCCTCATCCGTTAAATCAGCCCCAGAGATAAAGTTTGATAGATCTTCAACCTCATAAGCGATATTATCATTTGGATTAGGTAAATAATGCATTATTTTAGATATTTGATATGCCTCATCGAGTCTATATGTAAGGATATGGAACTCAGTGTAGGATGATTTGAAGTTTTCTAGTTCGTCAATCACCTGATTTCAAAGGCAGAACTAATCTTCATTTTTTCTCTTCGATCTTTACGATGATCCACATATTCGCGATACCCATCCACTATAGCTTCAACAATCATTTTGTTGTGTTCAGATTTAAATTTGTATTGATCCATATTCACCCCTCCGATTCATAGACATGAAAGCTACTTATATTTTAATCGTAATTTGGGTGTATGGAAATGATTTTTTTTATTTTTTTTAAAGTTTTATGATAATTTTTTATTAATTATTATAGTGAATAGGATTTAGTTCATAATATATTAAATTATTATCATTGTTTCTGGATGTTATTCTTATTTGAATAAAGAATGGATAATATGCATAAATGTTTCCTAAAATGAAGGGTCTCTATTGAGATATAAAACCATGTTCATAAGCAGAATATTGTGGTCCATTTGGCACATTTTTATCTAAAATAAACGAAAATCTAATATCCATAAAATCACCCCAGGAGATAGGATCGTTTTGTAATTTCATGACTGGCTATCTTCACTATTTTCTCTTTCTTTTAGTGTTTTGCCATTTTCAGTTTTCCACTCAATTAGTCCGTTTGCATGGCCACCGATTACAAACGCTGCAGCATAGGAGGGACTACGGAATAGGATATCTTCTTGCAAAATGCCGTTTTGATCGATCGGCGCTTTTTTGCGGGTCTCTTTAATTGCAGGCGGAATACTATCGGAGTCAATTATTTCAATGTGGCTGCCTTTTAGGACCACAAACCCCTCATTCGTCTGCTTGCAGTTTGCTTCTATAATCAATCCGCTTTTCTTACTTTTACGCTTTAAGTGTAATAATAAGTCATTATCATTGGGCATCTCTATTTGCTGTGGAAGTTCTTTTGTTTCTGCTAGCTTTTCAAATACTTTATAGCCTAAAGTTCCCATAACGATCTTCGAATTATCGATAAATTCTTCAAGCTCACTTTCTTTTTCCTCAGTAATGTTTCCGGGGGTAGGGTCGTTTCCGTTTTTAACCGGTAGAGAATACCTTCACCATTTTTTCTAATTCCTGCTTGTCCTATATAAACGACATTTTCCCCTGTCTGATCAGATGTCCCGAATAGAAAATATACACCACTCTGGGAAAGGTCATTACGCCCCTTACATTTTTCAAGTTCTGTTCTTGGAATTTTATAAGCAACTCCCGTCCAATTAGATAGGGTGCATTTGATTCGCCGAGTTGGTGTTCCATCCATTAAAAACAGATTTATACTTTTTCCCCGTATTGTCACAATTTATCCTCCTTTACGAACTAACTTATTTACAATAATCGGTATACTCAATGTAACTAGTTGTAATTATTTCCCTTTAGATAATTTTAAAACAAAAGAATTTTCACGGTAAGGGGGTAGGGGAGATGGTCCAAGTATTATAATGATAGAGTTGCTCGTGTGGGGCAGTCAATAAATTAATAGAAGAAAAGATGTGTTATGAAGTGATTAACTACATTCTATTAATCCCGTTATTCCTTATTGTTTTTTACATACTGCATCGCTCAAAGGCGTTTTCTAATGTTGTTAAATATATTAGTTATGGGTACTACTTCGTACTAACGCTGGTTTTCATCATAGTAAGAGAAAGAATAAGTTCCCTCTATAAATATTCTCCTAATCTTGATATTTATTGGGAGAAGAATTCAAATTGGGCTGATATTGCACTATTGCTTTATCTATTGCCGACAGCTGTCATTTTCTTAATGTTATGTTTTTCCTGGTTTAAAAAAGGGAAAGATTTTAAAAGAAAAATTCTTATGTTACTTTTCTTTGCCGTTGGGTTAGGATTACTTTTTGTTTATGCTTTTTTTTTCAGTATGATTTTTGGATATAGACCTTAAAGTGAGGTTTAGTTCTTTTTAATAGAGCAATGAAGGGCACTCTACTAGACTTTAGCCCTCGATATGTGCCTATGGGAACATATCGAGGGCTTTTTCTAAGCTACTTTACGTTTATATGACAGCATTGCGAAAACATAAGCAATAACAAGAATACCCAGGCACCATACGAGGGCGACCCATATCTCATTGCCCACTGGTTGTATTGATAAAAGCGCTCGGATGGCTTCCACAATCGAGGTCACCGGTTGGTTTTTAGCAAAGACGCGAACGGCCGATGGCATTGATTCCGTTGGCACAAATGCTGAGCTGATAAACGGTAGGAAAATAATCGGATAAGAAA
>CALNBV010000075.1 GCA_937874515.1 uncultured Paenibacillaceae bacterium
GTTTCCCTTACCATTTTTCCTTCATTATTTATTTTAATCTTAGGGCTATATCCTGGTAATGCATCCCTAAAGGTCTGCAAAAAACTGAAGAATAAGGGGGGGTTCATACCGGCCAGCTCAAATACATAAGTACCGAGAAAAGAGGCACTAACCGTATTATATAATTTTTCTGGTTTTTTTCCGTAATTTGTCCAAATTACTAATGGTGTTGTGTTCGTGTTGTTTACCTTATCTTGAGATACAAATTTTGTTTCTTTATAAACACTTAAACTCGGCAAATGATCGCCAAAAAAAACAACAATCGTTGGTTCATGGGAATTTCTAAAATAAGTCATAAGATCTCGAATCTGCTTATCCCCGTCAAGTAAACCATTAGAATAAATATATAGATTTTCTTTCGCTTGATCAGAGATGTTTCCTGATATTTTCACTGGAAACTTAGGATATTTATGATCCGATAAATGATAGGTACCATGATTCTGTATTGTCACTGCAAAAATAAATACCGGTTTATCGGAGTTTTCCGTTTCTTGAATGATTGATTGGGTAACTTCACTATCATCTACAAAATAGCCCCCTGACCTTTTAGGGTTATGAAACTGTTCTAAACTGATAAAATTTTGAAATCCAATATTTTTATAAACCTGTTCCCTATTCCAAAACTCCTTTTTGTATGGATGAATCGCCAAAGTACGATACCCTTCATTGGCAAAATAAGCAGGTAAAGAAGGAATGGGATGGTTTACATATTGTTGATAAGGAATAGACCCTCCTGGAAGAGATGACATATTAAAACCAGTCAAAACTTCAAATTCAACATTTGCAGTTCCCCCACCCATTTGTGGGGTTAGCATCCAGCTAGCCTTCCCATTTCTTAATAAGGAATGAAAGTTTGGCAAAGGGTCCTGGCTAAAGAAAACATTTGATAAATAAGTAGGGTCTGAAAAGGACTCGCTCATTACAAAAATTACATTGGGCTTTTTAATAGGAGATAAGGGCAAATTAACACTAGTTTGAGAAGAATATTTTTTAGTAATATCGTTGAGTATATTCTTCATCTTCCCTTTCCCATAGTCTGGAGGAGGAATAATAATTGCTGATTGCATGTTCATAAAAAAGCTTAGAAAAACACCATTATCTCGATAATTATCATTTTGTACCCACGTCACATTTCTTACTCCTACCTTTTGAAAAACAGATACTAATGGTGTTGAGTTATAAAAAGAAAGTGAAATCAATAAAACAACAGATAGTATACCTCCAACTATTCGATATGTGAAATCAAGGCGTGGAGATGGTAACCATTTAACTAAAATAATCATAAGGGATAAAAATAAGATAAGAAAAAGGACGAACAAGATATTTGTTTCTTTATATATATGAGGAAACAGATCAAAAACTTGTTTAGACAAAAAAATATCCCAGGGAAAAATAGGTTCCCCTAAAAACTTTATTTTGTAAACATTTAATAGGGCAAGTAAAAAACTTGTAAAAAAATAAACGCCAAAACTTATGTAAAGGTTTCCAATGATTGTCCAGAGAAAGATCAAAAGGACTAAGGCTATGCCATAATTTAATAAGAAAGCATTGGGATAATGGGCTATCCATTGCATTAGAGCATCCAGGGAACCTTTTTGCATAATCTCCACACCAATGATCATAAGGGCTGGAGGAACAATGTGACAAAGGATTAGTAATACGATCTTTTTTAAGTTTTTCATAAAAATCCCTCCTATATACTTTGTCCATATTAATTAAACTCTATGTAGTAAAGGACAAAGTATGCTGAAGGAAAAGAACTAAAAAAAGCACCCCAAATAATGAGGTGCTTTCATTCATTCAATTAAGCTAAACGGAATACAATTCCATGGCCGCCTTTTGGATATTCCCATTTAATATTTTGATATGGGCAACCAATGCGGCAACTTCCACATTCGTGGCAACCTTCATGACCTACTGACATCCGTGTACCTTCCCATTTGTATACTTCTCCTGGGCAGAACAAGGTACAAAGTTTATCAGGGCAATTTTTTGCACAAATATCATGATCCAAAACAGTAAGATGGGATTGAGAATCAGCACGGAAACGCAATAAATACTGTTTCTCTTCCAATGTATTGGTTTTTGGTACTGTAATTGTACTCATTATTTCATCACCTTCCAGACTCTGTAAATATCCTGGATTGCACCCAGCATACCTTTACCTTCTGTAAAGGACTTCATTATTTTCTTCTGTTTCTCTGCTTTAGACACTCCATCTACTGTAAAGTATTCATTCGCTGCTTTATTGACAGCAGGAATATATTCATTCAAGTAAACAGGATATTTGTCTATTGTATGGGTTGCATCTTTATACTTCTTAAGATCTTTCCCAACGAAGCTTTCCATTAAACGGGAACGATAGGTATCCAACATATTTTCAGAGAAATCGTTGGCTTGTTTGGCAAGGATAATGGTTTCTGCAGCAATTTTACCAGAAGTCATGGCCATGTTACTGCCTTCACGGTTAATACCGTTAACCATTTGTCCAGCGTCACCACATACCACAACACCATTGCCTACCAATTTAGGCATTGCATGATATCCGCCTTCAGGGATTAAGTGTGCTGCATACTCTGCAGGCTCTCCACCCTTAATTAAAGGACGAACCATTGGATGATTTTTCAGGTAATCTAATAAATCATAAGGACGAAGCTTATTTTTAATCATTCCGGAAAGCAAGGTTCCTACTCCAATATTAATGCTATCTTTATTGGTGTAGATAAAACCTGTTCCCAGAATGCCTTTCGTAGAATCACCAAAGATTTCAATGGTAGCCCCTTGATTTGGTTCAAGGTTAAAGCGGTCTTCAATTTTTTCTGCAGGAAGGTTAATTACTTCCATCACAGCAAGTGCAACCTGGTTAGATTGTAATTCTTTATGGAATCCAAGGGATTTAGCAAGAAGTGAGTTTACCCCATCAGCAAGAACTACAACATCTGCATAAATATCCCCATCTGGGCGATCCGTACGAACCCCTACTACTTTTCCATTTTCAACAATACATTCTGTTACTACTGTTTCATTAATTAATAATGCACCTTGTTCAACAGCTTTATTGGCATACCATTGGTCAAATTTCGCACGAAGAACAGTAAAGTTGTTATAAGGTTCTTCTGCCCATTCCAATCCTTTATAGCCGCCAGATACCACAGATTTTTCACTTAAAGCCCACATCCGCTGTTCCACAATAGGACGTTCCAGTGGAGCTTCTTTATAAAATTCAGGAATAATCTCCCTCATTTGATGGCTATATAATACGCCACCCATTACGTTTTTAGAGCCGGGATATTCACCCCGTTCAATTAATAAAACGTTTAACCCCGCTTTTGCCATAACATAAGCGGCAGAAGTACCTGCAGGACCTGCTCCTACTACAATAGCATCAAATTTTTCAGACATTGACTACTTCACCGCCCTTGATGACTTTTTTGAATTCTTCGATCAGTTTAGGAACGATTTGGAAGGCATCGCCTACTATACTATAGGTCGCCACATTATGGATGGCTGCATCAGGATCTTTATTAATTGCAATAATAAATTCAGAGTTTTGCATCCCAACTACGTGTTGTACAGCCCCAGATATGGCGATAGCAAAGTAAATTTTAGGTGTTACTGTTACACCAGTTTGACCGATTTGGTAATGGTGATCAATCCATCCCGCTTCAACAGCATCACGTGATGCCCCTACACTAGCGCCAAGAACATCTGCAAGGTCATAGCACAATTGGAATCCCTTTTCATCACCCAGGCCTTTACCGCCTGCAACAATAATGTGAGCTTCATCGAGTTTTACACGTTGGGTCGTATCTTTAACAATGGATAATACTTGAGTTAATAAGTCTTTTTCTTGTACAGTTGCTTTTTCTTCAATAACAATACCTACACGATCCTTATCTGGCTCAAGTGCTTTCATAACTTTAGAACGAACTGTAGCCATTTGAGGACGGGTATTTTTGCAAAGAATGGTCGCCATAATGTTACCACCGAAAGCTGGACGACTGGCTTCAAGAAGGCGTTCTGCAACATTTACATCCAACATGGTACAGTCAGCAGTTAATCCTGTTTTAAGGTCTGTTGCTACTGCACTGGCTAAGTCTTTCCCATTGGACGTTGCCCCATAGAGAATAATTTCAGGTTTATATTTATTGCATATATTTACTACACAATCACGATAAGATTCAGAACGATAATCCTTTAATACAGGATCATCGATGAGATACACGGTATCTGCTCCATATTGGAAACAGGACTCTGTAAGGGATTTCACATTATGACCAAGAAGGAATCCGGACAATGGCACATTCAATTTATCTGCCAGATTACGGCCTGCACCTAATAATTCAAGGGATACACCAGCAATTACTCCATCGGTTTGATCAATAAATACCCAAACCCCTTCACAATCAGCAAACTTATCTGTACGTTTGCCAACTGCCTTTGGCTCTTCGACTGGTGTTGCTTCTTTCTTTTCTATTTGAGCCGCTGGTTTTGCTTCAATAGGTTTTGCTTCAGCAGGTTTTGTTTCAACAGGTTTTGCTTCTTTTTTTCCTTTGCCCCGGGTTGGGTTTGGTAAACTAATGGCTTCAGTAGGGCAAACTTTAATACATTTGGTACATTCCCGACATTTATCCACGATTACTTCACATTTTTCTTCCCCTAAAAATAATGCTTCAAAAGGGCAGGTATCTACACAGGTACCACAGGAAATACAAGCACTAGATATTGTTACAGCCATGGAATCATGCGCCTCCTTTTACAAAAAGCTCGCGTTTTTCTTGGAAAAGAACCTCTACTAGTTGTTTTACTTGTTGATCTGGAGTCCCTTCGATGCGTTTACCTCCTTCAGGTTTAGGCGGTGAAAACATTTTGCCAACAACAGTTGGAGATCCTTTTAAGCCTAGTTGTTCACGATTCACATTTTCCAAATCGTTAACAGTCCATACTTGTGGTTGAAAACGGGCTGCACGAATCATGTTAGGAAGTGGTGAATAAGGAACTTCATTGATATCCTTTTCCACAGTCAACAGGCAAGGAATGGAGGATTGTAGCACTTCATAGCCGTCCTCTAATTTCCGATGGACTTTAATTTTATTCATCTTCAAATCAATTTCTTCAACCTTTTTCACATTGGTTAAAGGAGGAACCCCTAGACGGCGAGCAATTCCTGGTCCAACCTGGCCAGTATCACCATCAATTGCCATTTTACCGCAAATCACAAGGTCGATTGGTTCTTCCTTTTGAATGCGTTCGATACCTTTAGAAAGGGCATAGCTGGTTGCAAGTGTATCTGCACCGGCAAAAGCACGGTCAGTAATTAAATATCCTGCATCTGCACCAATTTCCACGCATTTTTTAATTGCAGCAACTGCCTGTGGAGGCCCCATGGAAATAACAGAGACTTTTCCCCCATAACGTTTGCGAAGGCGGACAGCCTCTTCAACAGCATGGGTGTCATATGGATTTAAAATTGCTGGTACCCCGCGTCGATCCAGTGTATTTGTTTTCGGATCGATTTTAATAATTTTGGTATCTGGGACTTGCTTGATACAAACTAGGATGTGCATAACTTTTCTCCTTTCTGAAGCAAATGTTCTATATGTGAAAAAAAGAACAAACACTAATAAAAAAAAGCGAGACAGACAAATGTATTATTCTTAATATTTGTATATTATTAAGTATTCTGACATTTAATAACGTAAATAAGTTATTTATGTTAGAATACGTAATAAACTGAAAATCACCTTGCTCATAACACTATTCGATAAAGAATGACAAAATCCTTTTTTTTAAATAAAAAAAAATTCTTATTTTAGCAGAAATAAAAAGGACAGCATCTAGAAAACATCCCCGCCCTTTTTATCTCTGTGTTACTTAGTGGCGGTACTCGTCTAAAGCCCAATAAATTTTTTTAATTTCGTCTGTCCGTTCTTTTGATGAGAGACTAACATCGAATGTAACTTGGCGGATGAGTTCAAGAATAAACTGATTAATGTCCCCTTCCTTTTCCTGGTTCTGAGACAACAATTCTAGATAACGTTCCATACATATCCCTCCTCGGACATTATGTAAGTGTATCTATATAAATTATAACATCAAATTTTCAGAAAAGGAAAACAAAAAAAATCTGTATCGGGCTTTTACCCGACACAGATTAATTTTTTATTGTAAATACTCCCGGTTTTCTTAATTTCTCGTATCTTTTATTTAATATTTCATGCTGTGGTGTACTCAATAACTCATTTAAATGAGAAGAAATGCTTATACCCAGGTTATAAACCATTTGTGTATGATCCTTATGGGCTCCTTCAATGGGTTCTGGAATGATTTCATCAATAATTCCCATTTTTAATAATTCATCAGCTGTTAATTTTAAAGAATTCGCTGCTTCCTCCCATTTCCCTGAATCCTTCCACAAAATCGTTGCGCACCCTTCCGGACTTATTACGGAATAGTAGGCATTCTCTAACATAAGTAACCGATCAGAAATTCCAATCCCTAATGCTCCTCCGCTTCCACCTTCTCCAATAACCACACTAAGAATGACCGTTTTTAGGCCTGCCATTTCCAGTAAATTCCGTGCAATAGCTTCCGCTACTCCTCGTTCTTCTGCTTCAATTCCTGGATAAGCCCCTGGCGTATCAATAAATGTGATAATTGGCCTTTTAAACTTTTCTGCTTGTTTCATTAAACGAAGTGCTTTCCGATAGCCTTCTGGTTGAGACATGCCGAAATTCCTGGCAATTTTATCCTTCGTTCCTTTTCCTTTTTCATGCCCGATAATGGTGACTGGAATCCCTTGAAAAGTTGCAATTCCCGTTAAAAGGGAGGCATCATCACCATACAATCGATCCCCTTTTAATTCAAAAAAATCAGGGAACAAATATTTGATGTAATCACTGGTTAGGGGACGATCACAATGACGGGATAATTTTATCCTTTCACCTGCTGATCGAACCGTAAACTTAAATTCTTCAACCGCCATAGGCGCTCCATTCCTTTGGTAACCGGTGTAAAGCTACAAAGTGGGATAACACATCCCGCATTTGTCTGCGGGTAACGATGGCATCCAACATCCCATGTTTCAGTAGAAATTCTGCACTTTGAAAGCCTTCCGGTAATTTTTGTTTAATGGTTTGTTCAATAACTCTTTTTCCAGCAAAGCCAATTAGCGTACCTGGCTCTGCAAGAATTATATCCCCTAGCATTGCATAGCTTGCTGTTACTCCACCTGTTGTAGGATGGGTTAGCACAGAAATATACAATAATCCTGCTTCACTATGTCTTTGCAACGCTGCAGAGGTTTTTGCCATTTGCATTAAGGAAAGGACCCCTTCTTGCATTCTGGCACCACCGGAGGCCGAAAAAATAATCAAAGGCAATTTCATATTTGTTGCAGATTCAATGGCCCGGGTAATTTTCTCCCCGATAGCTGAACCCATACTTCCCATCATAAACAAGGGTTCCATTACTGCAAATACTGTATCAATTCCTTTTAATTTTCCTCTTCCGGTTAATACCCCTTCATTTACTCCACTCGTGTTCGTTGCTTTTTCCAACTTTTTATCATAATCAGGAAAATCAAGGGGATTCTTGCTGACTATATTTATATCCCATTCTTCAAAAGTATTGGAATCAACTAATGTTTTAATCCTATTTTTCGCTGTTATACGAAATTGAAAGCCACAATCACAGGTATATACATCAGTTACTAATCTAGACTTTTGATAAATTTTATAACATGTAGGACACACCACAACCTGAGGAGGTTTTTTCACCTCAGACAGTTTACTAAATTGGAGGGAAGATTCCGGCGGCATTCTATGCCCCTCCGGAAACGAAAGATTTATCGGCTAACTCCCGGTATAATTCAATAATTTCTTCTTTCGTTGCTAATCTTGGATTGTTCGCCGGACTGCCACTGGCCAAAGCATCTTCAGCCATTTTCGGTGCTACCTCCATAAATTTATCTGGATTAATTTTTAATTGTTGCAACGTAGGAAGTTGCAGTGCCTCACATAATTCTTCTACTTTTGTAACCGCTAATTCCGCTGCTTCTTCATCAGTTAAGCCAGTAGTATCCACTCCCATTGCCCGGGCAATTTCTGCAAATCTCTCTGTTGTTTCGGGAACAGAAAAACGCATGACTGTTGGCAATAAAATTGCATTTGAGATTCCATGAGGCACATGGAACAGGGCGCCAATTGGCCTGGACATTCCATGTACTAAAGCAACAGATGCATTACTAAAGGCAAGGCCAGCCTCCATTGCACCGATCAAAACACTTTCTCTCGCCTCAAGGTCTTTTCCATCAATCCATGCTCTCTCTAAATATGGATAAATCCGACGGATGGCAGATAAAGCAAGAGAATCAGCTAAGGGCTGCCGTCTACGGGAAATATAAGATTCAATTGCATGGGTCAGGGCATCAACCCCTGTACCTGCGGTCACTCCTTTTGGACAAGTAAGTGTTAGTTCTGGATCGAGTATCGCAACCCGAGGAACCAGAAAACTGCTACCAATCATCATTTTCACATCAGTTTCCTCATCAGTAATAACCATTACCCGGGTTACTTCGGAACCTGTACCTGCAGTTGTAGGAATCGCAATGACAGGAAGCCCAATGGATGGAACCTTTTCCATCCCCATATATTGTGACATAGGCTCTGGATTATTAAACATCATGGAAATGGCTTTGGCTGTATCAATGGCACTGCCACCACCAATTGCAATAATAACCTCGCTTCTGGATTCCTCACATGCCTGTAACCCTTTCCTTACTTCCCGTAACGTGGGTTCCCCTGACACATCTGCAAAAACGGTAAATTTCAATCCGGCTTTTTTCAGAACTTTCTTTAATGGGTCTACCATTCCCAGTTCATTTAATATTTTATCGGTTACGATTAGAACATTTAATCCATAACCTAATGCAAAATCAGCGGTTTGTTGTAATGATCCGGGACCAGTTACAATGGTTCCTGGAGTTAAAAAATGATGAATGGACATTGTTGCTACACCTCTCTCGTTAGATTGTTTTATCTCATTTCAGTTCCACAGGATACATTAAGTGATTGACCTGTCATACTGTTGGATTCATCAGATGCAAGGAATAATGCAATTTTTCCTACTTCTTCTTCAGTTGGGATGCGACGAAGGGCTGCCATGCGGATCATTTTTTCCTGAATAACTTCCCAGGGAACATTGCGAATTTCTGCCCGCTTCTTCCAAACCCTTTCAATACGAGGCCCTTGTACAGGCCCAGGACAAATGGCATTCACACGAATGTTATGTTTTCCAAGTTCTGCGGCGATGCTTTGGGTGAAGCCAATCATCCCCCATTTTGCTACTGCATAAGGAGAACGGAATGGATAGGCCCGTTTGCCAAATATAGAAGATACGTTGATGATATTTCCGGATTTTTGCGGAATCATAATTTTCGCAGCTTCTTTCGTACATAAAAACGCACCTGTTATATCTATGTTTAAACAATCATTCCAATCCTCGAGAGAAATTTCTGCTACGGATCCAGTAGGGCCAGAAACCCCTGCATTATTTACTAGAATATCTACACGACCATAACGGTCCATTGTTTTTTCAAATAAATTAATACAATCCCTTTCACTTGCAACATCTGTAGGTACACTCATAACCTCTGCACCAAGGTCTACAAGTTCTTGATGAACTTTTGAAAGGGTTTCTTCATTCCGTGCAGCCAGTACTACTTTTGCCCCTTCTTTTATAAAGGGAATAGCAATCGCACGGCCTAACCCACCATTTCCTCCAGTAATAATGGTAATGCGGTCCTCTAATTTTTTACCAGATGACATTGATGGTTGTGCTCCAGACATCGTGGTTGGTTGACTTCCAGCGGTACTGTTAAACATAATTATCTCTCCCTTTTTTTGTAATTTTTATTGTATTGATACAGATTGTTTTTATATCTTTGTGTTATATAATAAGGCTCCTACAACCGTCTGTCAACTAAAAAGATTCAGAAAAATCGAGAATTTAACCAGGACAAGGCCTATGGATTTATGAATAAAGAAAACTTGGCTGGCGTCAAGCCTTCAGGCGCCGGCGGCAGCCTTAGTTGCCCTTATGTCGATAAGACAAAATTTATAAATTCTTATCGACTAAAAAGAAAACAGACATGAATTGTCTGTTCTATATGGAATGTAATTATTTATTTATGCGTAACAAGCCATTCATCCGCTCCCTTAATTTTCTCTCAGCGGTCCCCATTGGCAGCACACCAAACTTAATTTTCTTCTCTAAACCACCTTTAACCTGTTTCATAATTCTCCCCTCCAAGGATTGTTATAATATACATCTGCTAATAATGTATTCTGTTATATAATAACTGATTCATAAAATTTCCGTCAACTCAAACTTTTCTGAAAAATAGGCTTAGATTATATTTCTTGCAATTATCTCCTCTACATGACCAAAATAAGAAAGAGAAGGAGGAAGTTTTATGAATTCATATGATGTAACCATTGTAGGTGGAGGACCTGCTGGATTAATGGCAGCTATCGCCGCTGCTCAACAACAAGTTAACGTGGCTTTAATTGAAAAAGGGAATATGTTAGGCAGAAAATTACGCATTTCCGGTGGTGGAAGATGTAATGTCACCAATGGGAAACCCCTTGATGAAATCATAAAAAACGTACCTGGCAACGGAAAATTTCTATATAGTACATTACATCAATTTAATAATCAGGATATTATCCGCTTTTTTGAAGGGTTAGGAATTCCTTTGAAAGAAGAAGACAGAGGAAGAATGTTCCCGGCCACAGATCAAGCAAAAACAGTAGTGGATGCCCTTATTCGCAAAATGGACAAATTCGGTGTTGCCATAATTACAGGAGATCCTGTGAAAGACATCGTATTCAAGGAACATGTACATACCCTTAGCCTTACATCCGGAAAAACAATACATACAAAGACGGTAATTCTTGCAACAGGGGGCTGTTCTATGCCTAAAACCGGTTCCACGGGAGATGGGTACACATGGGCTAAAAAAGCCGGACATACCATTACAGACCTTTATCCAACAGCGGTTCCTTTAACAGCAAACAATGACTATATCCAGAATCATTCCTTACAAGGGCTGTCCCTGCGCAACATCACCCTTACTCTTTTGAATCCAAAAGGAAAAAAAATCATTCAAGAAGAAGGGGATATGATTTTTACCCATTTCGGCATATCGGGGCCTGCAGTTTTGCGAATAAGCCATTATGTATCCATTACTCGAAAAAAATTTAACAATCTCCCTCTTTCTTTAACCATTGACCTATTTCCACACCTGAATATAGAGATGGTTGAAAAAGATCTGCAACAATTAAAGGAAACAAATGAAAAAAAGGCCCTAAAAAACGCATTGAAAAACTATGTTCCAGAAAGGCTTTTGACCCTGCTGATCCAACTCATTGAATGTGAAGATACCCTTACGATGACACAGGTTTCGAAAGACAAGTTACAAAAACTAGCTTTGTTAATGAAGAATTTCCCTTTAACCATAACAGGAACCCTTCCTTTAGAACTTGCAACGGTAACAGGGGGTGGCGTTCACATTAAAGAGATTAATCCAAAAACCATGGAATCTCGTTTAACAAAGGGTCTGTATTTTGCAGGAGAAATTATGGATGTCCATGCCCATACCGGAGGATATAACATCACTGTTGCTTTTTCCACAGGTTATACAGCAGGTCATTCTGCTGCATTAGAATGTCTTGTGTAAAATCTTTTAAATTAGGAGGCAGTTCGATGCAACATATTAAACAAATGATGCAATCCCATCCGCTTTTTCACTCCCTCCCAGATTTTGAACTTGACGTATTAATGGAACACTCTATTCCTATGATTCAGGCTAAGGATCATTTTTTAATTCATGAAAGAGAAACAAGAGGTGAACTTTATCTTTTGGTGCGAGGCCTTGCCCGCAGTATCTTAATAAACGAATCAGGGGCAGAAGAAACCATTCATTTTTATCAACCTGGGGATCTTATTGGCTTACTTCATCAATTTTCTGATGAACCTGCCCTTTTTTCTGTGCAAACCACTGAAAAATGTGAATTGTTGGTTTTACCAAAAGGGGAATTCCATCGGTTGGTTCAGAAATATACTGCCTTTGCTGAAAAATTAACCATTGAAATGAGTTTGCGTTTACAACAGTTATATCAAACTCTTGCTGTGGAAGCTTCCCAGCATCCCATAGGCTTGGAAACCTATCCCTATCGAAAGAAAGTCGGAGATCTTATGACTCGGCCACCCATTACAATAGAATTGAATACACCTGTTGTACATGCAGCCCAGGAAATGATCAATCGGAAAATAAGTTCCCTGTTGGTTACAGAACAAGAGGAACTGGTAGGCATTATTACTGAACATGATTTGTTTCAAATGATTCCACAGCATTCCTCAATTCCACATACAAGAGTTTCAGATTTAATGAGCAGGAAATTAGTAACCATTTCTCCGGAAGCATTCTTTTATGAAGCGATGCTAAAAATGATTAACAATAACATAAAACATTTACCTGTAGTAAAAGGAAAGAATATTGAAGGAATCATTACATTAAGAAGTCTTTCAGATTTTCGTGGACATTCAGTTCTTACATTAGTAGAAAAAATCGAGAATGTTGATTCTTTGCAAAAATTTATACAAATTAATCCTCTTATTATTTCATTCACAAAAGAAATGATAGGGGGAAATTCCACAACATGGGAGTTATGTCCCATCCTTACAGAATTTAATGACCGTCTTTTGCGAAAAATTATTCAGTTAGCAGAAAAAGAAATGATTAACGAGGGATTTGGCCCCCCTCCCGTTGACTATTGCTGGATTGCCATGGGAAGTGAAGGAAGGGAAGAACAAACCATTTCCACTGACCAGGATAATGGAATGATCTATGGAGACATTGAAAATATAGAAGACCAGAAAACCATCGATGACTATTTCAACAAACTCTCTGAAAAAGTAGTGTTTGGTTTAGAACAAGCAGGTATTCCTCGATGCAAAGGGGGAGTGATGGCCACAAATCCCCATTGGCGTAAATCTTTATCTGGATGGAAAGAAACCCTATTGAATTGGTTTTCTTATTTACAAACAGAAGATATCCGACAGTTTACTATTTTCTTAGACTTCCGCCCTATTTACGGAAATATAAATCTTGCAAAAGAATTGCGCAAGATGTTGTTTACGGAAAAAAGAAAACATCCCTTAATTTATCCCTTGCTCGTTGAAGACGATGCAGGATCATCAGTCCCCCTTGGGCTTTTTGGAAGACTATTAGTCGATAAAAAAACTGGAGAAACCCTGGATATAAAGACCAGCGCTCTCGTTCACTTTATCAATGTCATGCGAATCCTTTCTTTATTTGAAGGTATTGAGGACGTGTCAACACTCTCTCGTTTAAAACAATTAAAGAAGAAAGGTGTATTTACCGAAGAAGAAGAAGAAGAAATCGCACATTCTTTTCAAATCCTGATGGACTTAAGAATACGCCTTCATTTAGAACAAATAGAGCATCAATCTCCCCTATCCAATACGTTGAACGTATCTAGATTAACTAAACACGAGCGGATTCAACTTAAGAAATCTTTAACGACAGCAAAATGGCTCCAACACCGTTTATTGCGTATGTTTCAGGTAAAAGGAATGCGAATTTAATCGAAATCAATCTAATTTAATCGAATTCAATCTAATTTAATCGAATATAAAAAAATTTTAATATATTCTGAAAATTTATATTTTCAAATCTATAAAAATGTTTTATTATATGAAATGTGGGTGGTGAAATCTCACACCCTTCGTCAAATATTTTCAAAATATTCAAAAATGTAAACGGTTTAAAAAACGAGGGGGATCTAGGTTAGCTTTCATCACTCCAATGTTTCAGCAAAAAAAAATAAAAAAGGAAGTGAAAAATGATGTCAAACTTAGCAGAAAAGACGACTAGCGGAGGGAATAGGAAA
>CALNBV010000076.1 GCA_937874515.1 uncultured Paenibacillaceae bacterium
CCCCTTTATTATTTCACGAATAATCCCTTTTGGGGAATGGTCATAACGGTGGGTGCCATGCTTAATCTATTTAATCTCTTCCCTGTTTCACCATTGGATGGGGGCCGCATTGTTTCAGTGTTATCTTCCAAGGTTTGGTTAATTGGACTTTTAATTCTTATTCCCATCCTATTTATTTCACCGGATCCCATTCTATTTTTAATTTTCATTTTTGGGATTATCACATGGTTTAATCGATTAAGTGAAACAAAACGATTAAAAAAATTAAATGTACGGAAATCCTGGATGGATAAAGAACGAGAGGAAATAGCGGTTTTAAAACAAGGATTAGAGAATACATTGGATCCCTCTGATAAAGTGGTGCTATTAAATGACACCATTTATGCCATGGATCAACGCATGAAAGATTTACAATTATGGAAAACAAATTCCAAAGAGGAAAAACTACACAAGGAATTCCAAATGGACTCCCTAAAATTCAAATTAGGGGTTGTTCAATCCTACTGGCTTAACAATGATGCCTTTGAAATGGCTTTACAGCAAATGGAACAAGCATTGGAAAAAATACAAACTGAAATAAAAGGTCTTCACTCCTACTACGACACACCAATAGCTATGAAGTGGAAATGGTTAGCCCTTTATATTGGACTGGCAATTATTTTATCTTTAGGCCTGGTTTATGGAATGAATATTATGGAAATGAATGCTTCCTTCATAAATTGAGGATACTGTTCACCGAAGGGAGAAATGATGATGCACAAAGGAAAAAAAATCGAGCAAAAAGTAAAAAAGGTGTTAGCTGAAGGTGAAATGAATGTGGACGAGCCTAAAAAAGCTGCCCTTGATCAATTAAAGCCAAAATATGAAATTCGGGTACAAACCATGTTAGACCCTATTGTAGAAGAAACACATATCATAAGGGAGCATGCAGAGGAAGTCGATGATCGCTATGATCAGTATATGGATAAGGTTCCTGATAAACCAAAGAAAAAAGACAGGCAATAATGCCTGTCCTTTTTCTTTTGGTTTCCTAACTATTCTGAGAGGATTTATTTTTCGAACGTGATTGTTGCAAGCCCGACATATTTTGACCCTGAGCCCCTTTTTGTTGGGACTTTTGTTGGGATTGTTGGTTTTGGCTACGAACTTCATTAATATCGGTTCCTGAAACAGATTTGTTCGATTTGTTATTCATGTAATAACCCCCTATTTGTAATTAGGTAACACAAAATATAGTATGTGTGCCCCAGGGGGATTTTATGCTTTCTTATGATTGTATAAAAATGTAGTAAATAAAAAGTGGGCAAAGCCAATCACGAGTCCATAAAAGGATGCTGTTAGCCTGACCAATAAGGGATAATCCATGTAGGTTAAAGAATATACAAAAGAAATAGTAACAATAAATGCACTAATATAATGAACCAACACAGTAACCCCTGTAACCCTATAAATTCCATGGACAAATAAATAAGTCAAAATAAAATAACAGGGTAAAAAAACGATTAACTTATGATCCGCTGTGACTATATTCTCAATATTCTCCATTAATATAGGATAAAACCGATAACAAATAATAAAGGAAACTAGGGCCGATGCGAAAATCCAACCTCGATACAAGTAAATTACATATTCCTTCTGATTATCGGCCTTCATGCTTTATTCCCTTCTTCCCTCTTTTACTTAAAAGAGAGGAGCCCACTTCAATAAAGGAATCAAGAATAAATAAACCAAAAGATAAAATAAAGGCAATGAGATAACCATCAAAGGTTATTCCTGGCACTACATTTAATATTAAATAAATAATTAAGGAATCAAAAAGAATTAATACAAAAGAAAAAATGTGTTCCTGTTCTTTTTTAAAAAGAATCAAAATAATTTCTTTAATTAAGGGATGGAATAAATATTCACATAAAAAAAGGGACACAATAATCCAGAGAGCTGTTGTCACAATGGTACTGTTGTCCTGGAATGAAAGTAAGCGATCTAAATAAACACTGGTACCTTTCATGAATAAAAAATAAAGAAATGTTCCTATTATGACCGGTAAAAGGACTAAGAATGATAAAAAAGGAGCCATCCATAATCGACTCCAAAATCCCTGGGGTGTCTCATTCTTATTCTTATCCTTTTCCTCTTGATCCATAATAAAACTCACAAAAAGAATTGTTGTGAAAAAGATGACCACGATGGAAATTAGAAGAGTTTTCAATAGGATACCCTCGTTCGATTAAATTGCGAATCTTAATGGTTTAATTATACTCACAAAAAACGTATATGGGAATATGAAAGAGATGCTAAAGAAGCAAATCGTATGGATTTGATTCTTTAGCATCTTTAATTACTGACCTTATGGTCTTATTTTGGAACTACCTTTTCCCCTTTATTTTCCACTAAATTTTGCTTCACGGCGTTCTAAAAAGGCCATTACACCTTCATTTTTATCCTTTGTTTCACACAAACCACCAAACAAACTAGCTTCGAGAGCTAATCCTTCCACTAGTTCCATGTTAATCCCTTGATTAATGGCTTTTTTCGCAGTCTGAACGGCTAAAGGACCCCGTAGAGCAATCATATTCGCCCATTTTAATGCCATAGCCATTGCATCATCTTCCACAATCTCTTCGATGATTCCAATGCGATTAGCTTCTTCCCCGCTGATCATTTCACCCGAAAATATTAATTGTTTTGCTTTACCCGGCCCAATTAAGCGGCTTAAGCGCTGAGTCCCGCCATAACCAGGCATAATCCCTAATTTGACTTCAGGAAAACCAAAAAGGGATTTTTTCGTGGCGATGCGAAAATCGCATGCAAGAGCTAATTCCAATCCACCCCCAAGGGTATAGCCATCTATGGCTGCAATAACCGGTTGATTGAGTTCAGCAATTTGTTGGAAAATAGATTGCCCGATTAAACAAAGTTGTTCTCCTTCTTCTCGGCCTAATTCAGGAAATTCCTGAATATCAGCCCCTGCAACAAATGCTTTTTCCCCATCGCCGGATAAAATAACAACCCTACAGGAATCCTGTATCTGTTCTAATGTTAAACTCATTTCTGCTAAAACTTCTCGATTTAAAGCGTTGACCGGAGGACGATTGACTGTAAGAAAACCAATTTCATTTTCTACTTTCCAGTTAATATAATTCACTGCAATCACCACCTGAATTTTTTCCAATATTTAGACCCTTAAGCCCACTATATTTTATTCGTCTCTACTCCCTGTTTTCCCTTTTCCTAAAATTGTTAAGAAACCATTAATTTCATGTTTATCAAGTATAATTCCATTATTTTCATCCCATCATAGTTTTGTATCAAAAAAAACATTTTACTTTGGAGGTTGAAACAGATGAGTGACAACAAAAACGAAATGTTACGACATACCATGGATAACCTAAAGGAAGCTGAAGACAAACTTCATAGTGGAAATATTAGCAACAAACAAAAAAACGCCACCCAACAAGCGAACGAGAACCGTCGTGATGCCATGGAACAATTCCGCAACGAAATTGAAGAAGAAAATCAACAACAAGAACAATAGTAAGAACACCGTGAACCTACTAAGGATTCACGGTGTTTTCTTTATAACTTTATAACATGAAAAAGCCACCTATCTCTCACTTAAAAATTCAAAGGAATTTTTGAGTATGAGATAAATGGCTCCTGACGGTTAAAAAACAACCTGATTTATTAAACGAACTGCGTGTTCTTCTTCAATGTCTTTTACTAATACCAATTCACTAATTAAAATTTGTTTCGCATTATCTAAAAGGGCTTTTTCGCCTGTTGGCAGAACCTTGTCCCGATTGCGAAGGGTTAAATCGTGCACGACCTGTGCAATTTGATATAGATTGTTACTTTTAACCTTCTCCATGTTTTGTCTATACCGTTGATTGGAATCAGAAGGAAGTTCTGATGCATCCATCCAAGGTTGATTTAACACCTCATCAATGGTTTTTCCGTCTACTACCCGGCGTAAGCCAAACTTATCTTCTTTTCCTACAGGAATAAATACCTGCATGTTCGCTACTTTCATATTTAACACATAATAGTCATGTGTCTCACCAAGGACTTCCCGTTTTTCAACGGCCTCTATGATTCCTGCTCCATGCATTGGATAAACAATTTTATCGCCGATTTCAAACAAAAAACCACCTCCTAAGGTATTCCTTTTTAAGAATACCATATTAGAGGTGGTAAAACAAATTATGATACAACTATATAATTTATTCGTCAATCCCTATTTTTACTCTTTTTCGTCAAATTTTAGCCTTTCCAAAACCTGCTTAAAAACGTCTACTGGTTGGGCTCCTGACATGGTATATTTACCCTCAAATACATAGAAAGGTACACCTTGCACACCAATGGAACGTGCCTCTGTGATATCCTGGGTCAATTGCTCGGTATATTCTTTACTTTCTATGATCCTGCCCACTTCTGTACTATCAAGACCTACCTCTTCCGCCAAACGTACAATGGTTTCAGGATCACTAAGTACCTCACCTTCTGACAAATGTGCAGCATATAAACGATTGAACAATTCATTTCCTTTTCCCTGCTTTTTCGCGTATTGGAACACGCGATGAGCATCAGATGTGCTCGTTAATTTAGCGATATCGTAATTAATGTCAACGCCTGAAGTATGCCCCATATCTGTCACTCTCTTAAACATTGTCTGAGCCTGTTCCATAGGTATACCCTTCATGTTAGAAAATGTTTGAACGTAATTCTGACCAGGAACGTATTCAGCATCAGGCATAAGAAGGAAGCTCTTATATTCAATTTCGACTTCTTCGCAATGATTAAAATTCTCCAAGGCTTTATTTAAATGTGCTTCCCCAATAAAACAGAATGGACATACAAAATCTGACCAAATTGTGATTTTCATTCTTTTCCCTCTTTCTTTTTTGTTACTGGACCACACATTCCAGTATTCATATCGCAGATGAATCCTTCGGAAGTATTCATGTCAAGGCTCAAATCTTTTAACTCCTCGCCAACGACAGTAAAACGTTGGTTTATGTGCTGTGGATTTTCAATTTCATCGATAACTGCAATAGCATAATCTGCATAGCTGATATAGCTTTCACCTTTTGAGTTTACAAGAAGATGATCTTTTCCCGACTTATAAGTTCCAGTTCTTTTTCCTTCCGCATCAAAATGAGCAGAAGGACTAATAAAAGTCCATTTAATATCCGTTGTTGCCTGTAGCTCTTGCAGATTTCTCCCTTGGCCTTTTGCTGTTGGTTTTACAAAGTCGGGAAATTCAGGTGTATCCACCAGCCGCACTGTTTTATTTTCATCAACATAAAGGCTTCCAGCACCACCAACAGTGATGGCTCTTGCATTCGTTCCTTTTAAAGCCTCGATTAAAACATGCCCAGCATCCACATGTGCTTGCTCTTCTCCAAGTGGAGCACCAAAAGCATTTACGACGACTTCAAACTGTTTCACATCATCTTGTGTAAGATCTAGTATATTTTTTTCAATTACCCCAACATTCATATCTTTAAGTTTTGACGGATCCCGTACAATAGCTGTTACTTGATGTCCCCGACGAACTGCTTCCTGCAAAATCAGACTACCCGCTTTTCCGCTTGCACCAATAATTCCAATTTTCATGTTATACTCCCCCTGTAATAACAATTTATGTTGTAATTATTTTGATTACATGTAATTATTATAGTTACATGTAAGATATCTGTCAATAAAATACAAAATTAAGTTATAATAAACTTGTAATCAAATGAATTACATGATGAAGTAAGGAAGTGACTGAAGATGTCCATTAGCAGCAGATTTTCCGTTGGAATTCATATATTAACTTTAATTGAATTAAATAAAGATGGAGTAAGTTCATCTGAATTTTTAGCAGGAAGTGTAAACACAAATCCAGCTGTAATCAGAAAAATTATGGGGATGCTTAAAAAAGCAGGATTGATAAAAGTACAACCTGGTATTGCCGGAGCGGAACTCGCGAAGGATTTATCGGATATTACATTACTTGATGTTTATAAAGCGGTTCATGTTGTCAGAGACAACGAACTGTTTAGCATCCACGAAAATCCAAACCCTAATTGTACCGTGGGAAGGAATATTCAAAATACAATTGAACCCATCTTTTTCAAAGCTCAAACTGCACTGGAGAAGGTTCTCGAAAATGTGACCATTGAAGATGTAATAAAGGGTATTAACGAAAAAGAGAAATAGAACGGTTAAATGTAAGTACTGAAATAGGCCAACCAGAAAACTAGTTGGCCTAATCATGTTATTTGTCTAACTTCAACTTTTTTAATGCCTCTGCTAGTGCGTTATTCAAAGGCTCTTCATCTTGATTCTGGTTTTTCAAATACTTTTGTACGGTTCGTTTATCTACTTTGCCAGCAGATTCTTTTTTACGCCGCTCCTGGAATGTGGATAACTTCTCACGATAGCCGCACTGGCAGGTAAATGTTTGTTTTTCTCCCTCGCCACGCATTTCCAACTTTTTCTTGCATTGGGGGCAGCGGGCATTAGTCACACGGGAAATATTTTTTCTGTGGCCACATTCCCTATCCTGGCACACCAGCATTTTCCCCTTTTTGCCGTTAACTTCAAGCATACGCTTCCCGCAATCGGGGCAAGTTTTCGTCGTGAGATTATCATGTTTATACTTTGCATCACTTGATTTGATTTCTGAAACAATCTCTTTCGTGTATTCTTTCATTTCGTTAATGAATTCATCTTTTTTCAAAGAACCTTTGGCGATTAGCTCCAGCTTCTGTTCCCATTCCCCTGTTAAAGCAGGTGATTTCAATTCCTCTGGCACTAAATCTAATAACTGCTTACCTTTTGAAGTAATATGAATCTCATTACCCCGCTTCTCAATAAGAAAGGAATTAAAGAGCTTATCGATGATGTCTGCCCTTGTGGCAACGGTACCCAATCCACCTGTGGATTTTAAGGTTTCAGCTAAGGTTTTATCCTGGGAAGCCATATATTTCACCGGGTTTTCCATGGCGGATAACAGGGTTGCTTCATTAAACCGTGCTGGCGGTTTGGTTTGCCCGAAGGTTTCATGGATATATTTAATGTTCAGGGTATCCCCTTTTTCAATCGTCGGCAGGAGTTGTTCCTTCATCTCATCATTGGAATCATCATCATCAAAATGGTTATTGTACACTTCTTTCCAACCAGGTGCCACAATGGTTTTCCCCCGGGCCACAAAGGATTCATCCCCTATTTTCGTATGGAAGGTTACTTGCTCATACTCGTAGGAGGGAAACAAAACAGCGATGAAACGTTTTACAACCAGATTGTATATCTTCCGCTCTTTATCTGTGAGATTTCCCATGATGACCGTTTCTTCTGTAGGAATGATGGCATGGTGATCGGATACCTTGCTGTCATCCACAAAAGATTTGCCGGCTTTAATAGGTTTCATCAGCACTTTATGGGCTAACCCACGGAACTCCCCAATGCCACAGGATTTTAACCGATCTGGCAGGGTGGATACAATATCACTAGAAATATAACGGGAATCTGTCCGTGGATAGGTTAAAATTTTGTGTTGCTCATAAAGTTTTTGCATAATGTTTAGGGTTTCTTTCGCAGAATAACCAAAGATTTTATTGGCATCCCGCTGCAATTCTGTTAAATCATAGAGCCCTGGGGCAGGGATTTTCTTCTGTTTTTTCTCAATGTCCACCACAGTAGCATTCTGCTTATCTATTTTTTTGATGATGCTATGAATTTTATCCCGGTCAAAAGACTTAATATCTTTTGATTTAGCATCTTGCCAGGTTAATTTCAGTTTTGTATCTGTCTGGGCTTCAATGCCGTAGTAGGTTTTAGGCTTAAAGCTATTAATTTCTTCTTCCCTTTTCGCAATGATGGCGACAACTGGAGTCTGAACCCGACCGCAACTCAGCTGTGCATTGAATTTGGTCGTAAGGGCACGTGTTGCATTAAGGCCTATGTACCAGTCGGCTTCAGAACGGGCCACAGCAGAATAATACAGGTTCTCATAGGCTTTGCCTGGCTTAAGATTTTTAAATCCATCTTTAATGGCTTTATCCGTCACCGATGAAATCCATAACCGCTTCACCGGTTTGTTTACTTTGGCTTTGGCCAAAATCCAGCGAGCCACCAGTTCACCTTCACGGCCTGCATCCGTCCCAATAATAATATCAGATACATCCTGGCGCAGTAATTGGGATTTCACCGCATTAAATTGCTTACCGGACTGTTTAATAACCGTAAGTTTCAATCGTTCCGGCAACATAGGCAGGTCTTCTAATTTCCATGTTTTATATTTCACATCATAATTCTCTGGATCCGCTAAGGTAACAAGGTGCCCCAAGGCCCAGGTAACGATGTATTGATCTCCTTCAAGGTACCCGTTCCCTTTTTTATGACAATTCAATACCCGTGCAATATCCCGGGCTACCGATGGCTTTTCCGCTAATACTAAACTTTTTCCCATAATTAATTCAAAAACTCCCTTGTTTGCTATGTATGCTTTTTACTATAACATAATTTTCATATGGGTGCTTTTAACAAAGGTAGTCATCGTCATCTTTAGAAATAAGTTCCTCAATAATTATAGTTTATAACAAAAAAAGAAGTATGGATAAAAGTGAATATCATCCTTTTTAGGTTGTGTAGATTTTTTCTCTTTCATTTTAAAAAAACTTTGTAGTTCAATTTATTAATAAATCTCCTTAAATCCCCAAAATCGTTGATTTTTTGGTTTTTCGTCCTTTTACCAGTATTAATAACAATTTGACTTGTATGATACAAAGAAAATATCCTGGGATGAATTCCGTGCGTTCTAAAAATCAAATTAAACTTTTGACGATAATAAAGAAAAGGGAGCATTGCAAAACTACTCAAATAGTTGTTTTGCAAAACCCCCTTACTTTTTAATAGGATTCCTTATGAAACAGGAGACGATTTAGGGTTAAGAAGGTTTACCTAAATGAGATAAGCTATCAATTCTAATTGTTGGTATTCCCCCGATATGGAAGTAATACATTAAGAATCCATAATTTGAATTTTTCGTAAATATCCCGTTCATTCGTATTAAACAAGAATATACCAAAGGTTTTATCTCTTAATATATTTTTATTTAGAAATAACTCTTCACATTCAATTTCGCTTTTAAAATCATTAAAAAATACATCCCATGACCCATCTATTTTTCTTTCCAATGCAACACATTCAATATCACAATTATTTTCATAATAACCAATATGTTGATGTTGTTCACTATAATTATCCGGGTTAATATAATCTTTATCCATAAAATCACCTTCAGTTTTCAAGAATCTAGTGCATTCAATAATCCTCTTTATCCTCTTAATAAATATTTGAAGTCCATATTACAAGATGTTCTGTGTTTTTTTCAAGATGATAATGAAGTGTAAATGGCCCTCCTGATTTAATTGGATAAAAATCTAATCTAAATAAAACTGCCCCACCTTTTTTATATCTAACTTGAACTATTCTACCACCACTTCCTGGTCCATCTATAGTAAATTTTGAAGCCTGTGTTATTGCCTTTTTTAAGTATGGTTGTGCTATATCCCATGCTTTTTTTGCCATTTTTGTGCCTACTTTTTGCACAAGAAATCTAACCTTTGAAATGTTAAAGACCCGTAATCACTTAGCGTTTAGGGGTTTACCTTATTTTCGCAAATCTTTCACGGGGGCGAGGTTAACTCAAAGTAAAGAAAAAACAAGAAGCTAAATATGGTTAAACGGTAACTCATAGTTTATTAAGAAAAATTTTTAAACGACGTGTGTCTTTTGAATTGATTTTTTCCCCCTGCTATAATAAACAGCAGAAGGGAATGAGAAACAATGAACTTTATCCAGTTTGGAAACAAAACAATACCCTATACATTAACCCGAAGTCAACGTCGCAAAACCTTATCTATATCTGTTGACCAACATGGTGTTTCTGTCATTTCCCCTTCTGAAATAACATTAGAAAAAATTGAAGCAACCCTTTATAAAAAAGTTAACGGTACATTATAATGCTTGTTATCCATAAATAAAAAAAAACAAAAAAATAAGAGGTATTATTGGAAGGATATGCTTCTTGTCATAAAAAAGATAGAATGGTTAAATGATAATATCATCCCCTTTGGGTTGTGTTGTTGTAACCTTACAGGAAAAAGGCGGGAAGCATTAAGTTGCCCCCGCCTTTTTCTGTTAACAACAAAATCCAGTTTATCTAGAATACGTATTCTAAAACCATACCTTATTCATCCCTTTTAGAAGTGATACCGTTATAGGAAATCCAGAACTCTCCCCTATAATAGAATCAATTCCACAATAAGGACATATGGCCGTTTTTTCATTATCACACCAATCCGTAATTTCAGTAGGATTAAAGATTTTCAAACAATAAAAACAACCACATATCTTGTCCTTTGCCAATTCCTCTCGATGATGACTACTAAAACGGTGTGCCATTTCAAATCCTTGTTCCACTATATTTCACCCTTTTTGCCTAGCTTTTATTTATCTCCCAATCAAAAATTCATTATCTTCGTTATTCAGTTGATATTGTTCAAACATTGATGAATCCGAAAATAAATCTAAATAGTACTTGTCATTATTAAATTCAATGATCAAATCACAAGTCGATTCAAAGTGATAAATATTTGTAATTGAGACATTTAATAAATATTTTTTTATAATAGCCACAAAATCGGAATCACTAGGTTCTGAGCAGCCAATTATTAAACCATTCTTATTCCTTAATCTCCAGGAGCATTCAATATTTAAACTACCCTTATTAAATTTCACTTTAAAAAGTTCTTTACCTACTGGAATAATGTCGGTGACTTTTCTACCAATAAATATAGAGAAATCAATGTCACTTTGTATGATCGAAATATCCACATTCACACCTTATTTCACTGTATTTTAATCCCATTATAATTTAATAACTCACCTAAATAAAAAAACCGTAACCGTTATCAATAAGGGTTACGGGGCCTAGTAACTTATATTTACAACCTCTCTCGAGGGGTTTTATTAATAATATAGTAGCCAATAATCAAGACTAAAATTACGAGAGAATAAAGCAAAGTCTTTATTGCATCATTGTGTTCAACAATAATTAGGCGAACCATTGCTGTAATCCCAATATACACAAAATACCGCAAAGGGAAATGATAATGATCCCTGAAGTACTTTACAATCATCGAGATAAACTCAAAATAAAGGAAAAAAACAAGGATTTCTTGTAAAAAAGTATGGAAATCCATTTGATCAGACAAGACATGCAATATTAAAGCGGAATACAATTCTTTGCCAAGCATAATAGATAATACAAGACCTAGAATAATCAGTGCGACATTTAAAATCGTTTGTAGAATAATCGAAATGGTTACTGGATTGAATAACACTACTTTTTTGGGCTGGCTTTTTTGCCCTAGTTTACTCTCATTCTGCAAAATAGGGATTTCAGACATATTCGCACCCTCCTTTTCTGGGTTTTATTAGAAATATGATACTATAAATAGTCTGATTTTACAGTATATACTGAAAATATTATAAGGCAGTTTTGTAACTTGAATTTACGGTGATTTCCTTTATAATTTTAGGAGAACTTTATACAATCAATGTTTTCTAGGGTTCCGTAACATGTAAATGTTAGTCTGATCTAAAGAAAACTTGGCTAGCGCCAAGCCTTTAGGCGAAGGCGATAGCCTTAGTTGCACTTATGCGGATAAGATAAAATTTATAAATTCTTATCCGCCAAGAGAAAACTTACAGCTTTGGCTGTGTCACGGGAGGATAAAAGCCTGGGAGATTCTATTTATGATCTCTTAGGCTTCTTTATTGTTCAAATTTGGAGGTGTGATTTAAGTGAATAGAAATTGGATGATTGTGTTTATTGCCTCAATATTTGAAGTTTTTTGGGTGATTGGATTAAAACACGCAGATGGCTTTTGGACCTGGGCAGGAACAGGGATTTCTATGATTATGAGTTTTTATTTATTGATCGTTGCAGGGAGGAAGCTTCCAGTAGGAACGGTTTACGCTGTTTTTGTTGGATTAGGTACAGCGGGAACGGTGACTACCGATATGATATGGTTTGGAGAATCCTTTAAACTAGCAGCAATCCTTTTGATTTTACTTTTATTAATCGGCGTTATTGGTTTGAAATTGGTAACAAAGGATGATGGGCAAGAAGGGGCTGAATCGTAATGGCGTGGGTTTCTTTATTCATTGCAGGCATATTTGAAATGTTTGGGGTTGCATTAATCAATAAATTAAATAGAGACCGGAATTGGCAATCTTTCCTTTTGCTAATCCTTGGATTTGGAGGGAGTTTTCTGTTTCTGGCCTATGCCATGAAAACATTGCCTATGGGAACCGCCTATGCCATATGGACAGGGATTGGCGCATCTGGCGGGGCCATATTAGGAATCCTTTTATATGGGGAATCAAGGGACTGGAAACGAATCTTTTTCATAGCAATGATTTTAGGGGCGGCGATTGGATTAAAACTCATTGATTAATCCGTTTTTGCCCGGGGATTTGATTTTTCCTTTTTTAATATATTCTCCTACCACTATAACCTTTCACGAGGGGTTTTATTGATAATATAGTAACCAATAATTAAAACTAAAATTACGAGAGAATATAGCAACGTTTTTGTTGCATCATTGTGTTCAACAATAATTAAGCGAACCATTGCGGTAATCCCGATGTACAAAAAGTACCGCAATGGGAAATGGTAATTTTCGCGGAAATACTTAACAATCATCGAAATGAACTCGAAGTAAAGGAAAAATACAAGGATTTCTTGTAAAAAACTATGAAAATCCATTTGATTTGATAGGATATTCAATTTGAGAAAATAATACAACTCTTTAACAAGTTGAACAGATAATATGAGACCGAGCAAAATTAAGGCGATATTCAAAATCGTTTGCAGGATTCTTGAAATAGTTACTGGGTTGAAAGCCACATGTATTCTCCTTGTTTTCTTATTTATTAAATAATACTATTACTTTCATATTTTATTATAATCAATTAATCTGTACATATTTTTAATCTTTCATTAGGGATTGGTTAAAGTTTTCAGCGAATAAAAAAGCCGGGATTCAACCTCGGCTTTGGAGCATTTTTTGCGCAATTTCTTTGACTTCCGGTATATGTAACGCTCTTTTCTGGCGTAAAGCTCGAGAGCGAACTCTTTTCATTAGTTCCTCTCGTTTAGTAGAGTCAATCTCAATTCCTTCTTGCTGCAACAAGTATACGATTGTACTAAATCCTGAATGCCTTCCTGGAACAAACTGATGCTTTCTCCCGATTTCACCCGGGTCAAAGGATTGATAGGTTTTGGGATTCTTAATCAACCCATCCACATGAATTCCCGATTCATGGGAAAAAACCATAGACCCGACAATGGGCTTTGCTTCAGATAATTTTCTTCCTGAGGCTTTACTTACAAGGGAAGCCAAAGGTTGGAGAAAAGAAACATCAATGCGATCTTCTCCCTGGTAGAGATGTCTCCAGGCCATCACCACTTCTTCTAACGCCGCATTTCCTGCCCGTTCTCCGAGGCCCATAATCGTAGTGCTGGCCCAGTGCACCCCTGCAGACATGGCCGCCAAGGTATTGGCTGTTGCCAAACCAAAATCATTATGGCAATGGATTTCTACTTCAACATCCCCAGGAAGGGATTGGATAATTCTTTCCATCCGCTGGCTGGTTGTGACAGGATTCAATAGGGAAACTGTGTCCGCATAACGAAATCGTTGAACTCCATCTCCTACTAATTTCTTCATTAAGTAAATTAGGAAGTCTTGATGGGCCCGGGAAGCATCTTCTAACCCAACGCTGATGATCATGTCTTTTTCTTGCCCATAGGCAACAGCCCGTCGAATTCGTTCTTCCACCTGCCGGGGATTCATTCCTAACTTTGCCTTCATTTGCACAGGGGAGGTGGGAATAGAGACATGAGCTCTTTTTATGCCGGTTTGATAGGCCTTGTTCAGATCTTCTCGGACAGCACGATTCCAGGTTGACAGAACAATGGGATAATTCAGTTGGGCAAGTTTTCGTAACTCTTTTACTTCATCCTCACCCATGGCTGGAATACCCACTTCTGCTTGATCTACTCCAGATTTCGCCATCATTTCGAGTATTTTTTGCCGTTCAGAAAAAGTAAATACTACTCCAGCCGCTTGCTCGCCGTCTCGCAATGTTGTATCACATATTTTTGCTTTCATCCTTCCCCACCTCCTTTCTATTAATGACAGGTTCCTGCAGCAGAATCCGAGCAAGTGGAACAAGCTGATTTCATGTTACGTATAACAAACCCTTCTTGATCTCCCTTGTTAAAATAATCAACCACTGCGTTTTGTAGGACATCATAAGTAAAAGCATCCATGTAAACGATTAATCGATTTTTTACCATGATACGATCCCCAGGGTGCATAACTTCTTCCCAGTCCATTTCATACTTTAAGGTGCATCCTTCATTCACTAAGCGAATGCGAAGACCAGAGGTCTCTCCACTCCCCTGCTCATCGAGAATTTCTAAGGCCCGAACTTTTGCTTCCTCCGTAAATTCAATCATGCCAGTTCCCTCTCTTTCTTCACGAATTCAAGTTCTCTTTCCAAACACCCGACAATAAAACCGGATTCGAAATAAACCGAATAAACGAGAATATCCTGAAGAAAATAACCGTGATCAATCACGACACCTTTTTCGCCCTGTCTAATTATGATTTCCCCTTTAGGTTTATTGGGAAACGTACCATCGTTTCGAATATCTTTCGTAGCCATAACCTCATCTTCTAGGTTAAAACGATACATATCATTTCCCCCTTTTTATTTTTGATAAAGGAATAAAGGTTTCTGTATTCTGGTGGAATACAGGAAACACTTTTTCCTGGATAGGGGTTGAATGAACAAAGACTTCGTATGCACGAATCAATTGGAATCTTTGTTTTTCCCAGGTTGCTGGATCGCGAGGATTCCCCGCTAATAAATCTTCCTGAACAAGAAATTGATTAAATTTTTTCAGGATATGGAGTCTCGCAACAGCTACGATTTTTTTATCATAGGGTACCTGGTAAAAATGAAAGAAATCTTCTGTATCATGTAGGTCCACAAGAAGTTGATCCATGGTATAATTCCCCTTTCACCTTATTACACTAAAGGATTTAAGCATTTACTACTTCTGGATATTTCTCGATCCAGGAACAACCATCTGCCACGTACTTTTCGCCTTCTTTGATGGCTTTTTCCATTTTCGTATATCCGAATTGCATGGTTCCCCGCAGACCTTTGCTTAATAATACTAATCGACCTGAATAAAGAACTGCCCGACCAAATCCTTCATCATTGATTTCCATAATACTACTCACCATTTTCCCTGTTTCCTCTTCAATGGTAAGGGCCACCGCCTGGAAGAATAGCGTAATTTGTGATTTATATTTATCATCAAGATGGCCGCAAGAAATCATTTGTTGCTTTTCCTCATTTGTTAATAGAAAACTGCGGGCCATTTTCTGTTCAGGGGTAAAATTGCGATAAACGCCTAAACTATCATAAGAATCAATGACACGAATTAAATTTTTGGCAAATGAAGATGCAACAAGTTCTACTTCCACTCTTAAATCACCTCTTCTTGATTTTTACTTTCTTGATTCATTATTTTAGCTAACCAAAGGGGCGGTTTGTTTTGTAACATAAGAAGTAAACGATCTAACTGTTGGACAATTTCTGTGCCTGATTCCACTTTAATCGGCATGATTTTCTTTTTTGTCACTTTTGCGGCTGCTGTTGGTCCGATTTGCGTAATAAAAACAAGGGAACAATCAGACATGGCATCTACCCGTTTATCAATTCTTCCGTATTCATCATCGTCATTTTCATTTGCAATATAACGAGTGGTATACCAGGAGTATTTTTCAGGTGTAATATCATAAATAATAAACAATTCACATTTCCCAAAATGGGAATTAATCACTTTTTCATCATCGGTTGCAAAAGCTACTTTCATAATCTCAATCCTCCTAATCCTCTAACAGTTGATTTCCAACTTGTATTAGTAAATCAGTGGTTCCCCTGTACCCTACACTTGTAAAAATTGGTGTTCCTAATCGATCAAAAACTGGAAAACCCAAGGGGATAAAATGTGCCCCAATCCGTTCTGCTCCTTGTTTTCCATGAGAGTTGCTAATCCATAGATTTACACCCCGGGCTATATCTTCGAGATCACCTAAATCACCAATCCATACTTCTTCCTTCATTCTTTTTAAAATGGGGGTTGGAATTGATGATAGGATTCCTTGCAAAGAAATACCCATTTCTTTTAACCATCCTGAAATGGCATACAAATGATCAGGCTCTAAGGCCACAACCGCACTTTTTCCTCCGAAATAAAAATGTGCATCTAACATGGCGTCTAGTAAATTTTCCCGGTGCCAGAGGTATTTTATAGGAGTTTTTTTCCTTCTCCAAGTTTGGAGAAATGAGAAAAAGTCATCATTCACCTGTAACCCTGTTAAACTAGGAAATACCC
>CALNBV010000077.1 GCA_937874515.1 uncultured Paenibacillaceae bacterium
GGCAACTAAGGCTTCACCTGCGCCTTAAAGGCTTGGCGAAGCCAAGTTTTCTTTAGAGGGGGAAAAAATGGAGGAAATATCAGTAGGAATTATCGGTTCAACCCTTGAACGGCATTGTATCTATTTGCAAAAAGAATTAGAACACCAGGGTGCCCAGGTGGTTATTTTAGATAATACCCCAGATCACCCGTATCCCCTTACTTTTTGTAAAGGGGACAGTCATTATGAAGACCTTGATTTATCAAATACCAAAGTGTATTTTTTACGGGCTTTATTTTTGCCAACCCCTGCTTTTGATGCATCCACTATAGAAGTACAAATGAAAGCAGATGGGTATCTTGCTTATGCAGCAGAACGGGAACGATACGCAGCCTGGCTTTCCTGGTTAAAATCCGCTCCTTTTCATGGAAGGGTGATTGTGAACCCTGTAGATACCTTGCTCATTCATTTTGCAAAACCTTATCATTTAGAATGCTTAAGAGCCGCAGGTGTTCCTGTACCCGAAACCTTAGTGACCAGCGATCCGGAAAAGGTGTTAGCCTTTAGCCAGGATCGAGATATAGTATACAAACCTGTGGCTGGTGGAGCCATGTGTCGTTTACTAAAGGAAGAGGACAAACAGCCAGAGCGTTTGGAATCCCTATGGACAGCCCCTGTGCAATTTCAATTGAAGGGCAGGATATACGGGTTTTCGTGTTAGATGGCCGTGTGATTGCTTCCTTTAGGATAGCAGGGGAAGGGATTGATTATCGGGAAGGCACCAATCAATTAGAACCTTATGAAATGACACCCCAAATCGCTGAATTGTGTATTAAAGCTTGTAAAGCACTGGGTCTGATATTTAGTGGTGTAGATCTAAAACTTCGTCCCGATGGATCTGTGGTTTGCATTGAATGCAATCCAGGCCCTATGTTTGAAGGATTTGATCGAGTTGCCCCTGTGTCCATTGTTTCACAGCTGGCAACCTGGCTCATTGAAAAAGGAAAGCAATTAATAAAATGACTGAACCTGTGATTTTTTATATGGGTAAAATTAAGAAAGACCGTTTTTGGGTGCAAGGACTTGATGGCCGTTTTTTTCAGATTGATTTACATACAAAAAGAGTAATAGAGGATTTGGCACATGGAAAGACCATGGAAGACATTGAGAAGGAGAGGGAGGTATCGAAAGAAGAGATTTTTTTGCTGTGTGAAATGCTGGGGATGAATGAGGTAACACAGATTTTACTGGTAGAAGAATCCCTGGAAAAGACCCAGCGAGTAAAAGGAAAATGGGTGGCATGGGGATTGAGTTTTGCCTTTGTTTTTTCCGTTTTCTTTCTCCTTTCCTTTTTCATAAAAACGCCAGTCACCCTTGTCTCAAGTCTTAGAGATCAATGGATGGTTGCGGGATTGTTAACCTTATCCGTCATCATTCATGAAGTAGGCCATTTGCTAGTCATGCCTCGCACAAAAAATATAGCCATGTGTATCCAATGGTCTGGTCCGATCCCTTTATTAAGTATTATTCATAATGAAGCCTGGAAACTATCGAAAGGACATCGGATGGGAATTAACATAGCGGGGTTTGTGGCTGACTTTTTTGTTGGGGGATTGGTGGCAAGTATGGGTTTCTTTTTTGAACAGCTATCTCCCTGGATTTGGACCTTTCTTATTGTTCATCTCTTTCGCATGTTTTTTTCTATCTTTCCTTTATTGCCTGGTGACGGTTACTGGATTCTGGTGGATTTATTTCACCAACCCAACTTATGGACCAATGGAATGGCACAATTAAAGCAATTAAAGCTGAATTGGCTGTCATGTTATGCCTTCGCCAGGATTCTTTTTAGTGTAATCTTTTGGTTTTTTTATGCCTATGTGTTGTATATTTGGGTCAACCTTTTGTTCAATCAACCTTTCCTGGAAGGCATCCTGCTTTTCTTGCATCCTGCCCCCCTTTTGCTTTTCCTTACTTGTTTGTATCAATTGTTTGCAGTCATTTCATGGGGAGTAATGAAGGGGAAGGAGTTTCTGTATAAGAATGGTAGAACCCCAGGCCATCATTAATAAGCCTGGGGTTTTTTCTTAACTGCTAGTTTCTTAAAGATAATTTATTATTGATTAAACCAGCTGCCCATAAAATAGCAGCAACACCGATATAAATGATGGATTGAAAAATATTTGGTAATAGATTGTTTGGTATTAATTGTGAAATTACTTCAGACTCTACATACCCTTGACTAACGTAATTAGCCACTAGTTTATTGTAGATGATAATATTATTTACTAAAAGTCCAATTGAAACAGCAGCGACAATAATAGCAATAATATACATAATAATAGAACTGATAGGAAGCTTGGATAACTTTGCTTTCATTTTTAATCTCCTTCACATAAAATGGCTATATAAGCCATGGTTTCCGGTTACATAGAAATAATTGTTTAACCTGTCTTGTCCATTAGTTGGGAAAAAATCATTAATCACACCTTCCTTTCAAATATAAAGATAAACATCCAAATTTAAATATACAGGAATATTATACCTTTTTTGCGTCCTTAATCAACAAAAGGGTTATGACAAAAATAGTAATTTAAAAAAAGAAGGAGAGGTATCATGGATAATCTTATTTTAGCACTGGATCAGGGAACTACAAGTTCACGGGCGATTTTATTCAATAAAAAAGGCGAAGTGGTTCATATTGCCCAAAAGGAGTTTACGCAGTACTTTCCAAAACCAGGATGGGTAGAACATGATGCCAATGAAATATGGGGTTCTATTCTATCTGTGATTGCTAGTGTTTTGTCTGAATCAGGGGTGAAGCCAGAGCAAATTGCAGGCATCGGGATCACTAACCAACGGGAAACGACGGTGGTGTGGGATAAAGAAACAGGGCAACCCATCTATCACGCCATTGTTTGGCAGTCCAGACAAACCAGCGCCATTTGTGATGAGTTAAAGGAAAAGGGAGTTAACCATGTGTTCCGGGAAAAAACGGGACTATTGATTGACGCTTATTTTTCTGGAACGAAAGTGAAGTGGATTCTCGACAATGTGGAAGGTGCCCGAGAACAGGCGGAACAAGGAAACCTATTGTTTGGAACCATGGATACCTGGATTATCTGGAAGCTTTCCGGGGGCAAGGCCCATGTGACGGATTACTCCAATGCCTCCCGTACATTACTGTTTAATATTTATGATTTAACCTGGGACGATGAGCTTCTTGAACTATTATCTGTTCCTAAATCCATGCTTCCTGAAGTGAAATCTTCTTCTGAGATTTATGGCCATACCCTTGCAGAGCATTTCTTTGGAAAAGAAATCCCTATAGCTGGTGCGGCAGGGGATCAGCAGGCGGCATTGTTTGGCCAGGCCTGTTTTACAGAAGGCATGGCAAAAAACACATATGGTACCGGTTGTTTCATGTTAATGAATACAGGAGAAAAAGCAGTTCCATCCCAACACGGCCTCTTAACTACTATCGCCTGGGGTCTCAATGAGAAAGTCCACTATGCTCTGGAAGGGAGTATTTTTGTGGCGGGGTCGGCTATTCAATGGCTCCGAGATGGGTTGCGTATGTTGAAAAGTGCCAAAGACAGTGAAGCTTATGCTGAGAAAGTGGAAAGTACCGACGGCGTATATGTGGTCCCAGCTTTTGTGGGATTGGGGACACCCTACTGGGACAGCGATGTACGGGGAGCGGTATTTGGGTTAACCCGGGGAACGTCAAAAGAGCATTTTATCCGTGCCACCCTGGAATCCCTGGCTTATCAAACAAAGGATGTTCTTAGTGCCATGGAAGCTGATTCGGGAATCAAACTAAAAACTCTCCGTGTAGACGGAGGTGTGGTGAAAAACAATTTTCTAATGAATTTCCAAAGCAATATGCTAAATGTGCCTGTTGAACGGCCAACCATTAATGAAACGACGGCCCTGGGTGCAGCCTATTTGGCAGGCCTGGCC
>CALNBV010000078.1 GCA_937874515.1 uncultured Paenibacillaceae bacterium
TGAACGCCACTCTCCCTTCGCTCAGCAATTAAGGGGTCAACCAGGGAAAACATGGTGTTAATATCTTCATAAAATTGGCGATTTTTTCGGAACATGAATTTGTCTAGAAAAGCAGGGCGAAGGAACTTCCTCATGGCTTCACTTAAGGCACAGTTCATGCTTGTAATAAAAGAATGGGGTTGGTCCCGGTAGAAACTATTAAAACGATAATTAAATCCGCACAGTCCAATGGTATCTAAGGTTAAGCGGGTCATGTCTGCAGAAACGTCAATGTCATCCCCTGGATTTAAGCGGGACCATTTTTGGATCATTTGCTCTGCCAGGTCTAGCATCATGGGATGGTATCCTTTCATGGCACTCTGGCTAAAGCTGGGCATGAGGATATTATGGGCCTTCCGCCAATTGGGTTCATGGGTTTCTGCAGTAAACAAGCCATCTCCCCCAAAAGCACGGGCGAATTTCAAGGCTCCCCCTACGGACTTTTCGAAGCGGGTTTTATCACATACTTCCGTTGCATACTCTGGACTGGACACCACAAGCATGGATCTCCCCATTCCTACAAAACGATAGATGGGACCATATTCTTCAGCCAATTTTGCAAAAGATAAAGATGGCGCTTTTTTATCAATGATGGGCAAGTTCCCCAGGGGGCCATAGGTTTTCGGTTGGGGGATGGAACAATCCAGTGACATCATCAACATCCTCTCATCTTCATTCCACATATTGGTATTATATATAGTTAGAGTAACGGGTAAGTATGTACAAAACATGAGGGTAGCCAAAACAAAAAGAAGGAACATAGTGACTCCTTCTTTTTGTTTTTTATATTATTCAATTACGCTGCGGCAATATGAATCAATCCAATAACTATGGCTAAACCAATCAGTGCCGTATGTGTAATACGAAGACTTTTTAATTTTTTCTTTTTGAATAAGACAGCGCCTATGATGCTGGCAATGGCCATGAATACAACAGATGCTAATCCAATGATTCCATCCGTTTCTAATTCTCCTTCACTTAAATACATGGTAACACCATGGGATATGCCGAAAACCAGGGCGAGGACCCCAATCCATATATGATATTTACCAAAAAACTTAGAAATAGAAATGAAAATATTTTTCAAATCGGGGAAATTAGTAATCACTGTTTTCATTGACCTTCTCAGGATGAAAAATACCCCGGCAGCACCCATTGCAATTACCGTTCCCCAACCAAGGGTTTCCCCTACTTCCTCATAAGGGCTATCTTCTCCCTTTTCTCCTTTTTCTCCATATCCCCCATAGTTCTCATATTTTTCCCCATCATCATCTGCATAAACCAGGTTGCTTTCTGTTGTTACAAAGGCAAAAGAAACAACAACTACCAGTGCCATGAATACCATCTGCAAATATTTCACAATCAAATCCCCTTTATTTAAACATCTCATGTTTTAAAAATAATAGATAAACATGAAAAATGTCTGAAAGGAGAGATTCTAAATTCTCTAAAATCAAATAATATAATCTTCTGGAACAAGCTGGTTTTGGTTGGCGAAAAATTTATAGTAGATTTTCCGGCGGAGATTGATGAAGTCATAGCTATTGCGATCCCGGG
>CALNBV010000079.1 GCA_937874515.1 uncultured Paenibacillaceae bacterium
CCGGGCAGTACTTGAGGCAGCCGGTTCTGTACTTACTAACAAATATGCAGAAGGCTACCCAGGCAAACGCTACTATGGCGGTTGCGAATGTGTTGACGTAGCAGAAGACCTTGCTCGCGACCGTGCAAAAGAACTCTTCGGCGCAGAACATGCAAACGTACAGCCTCACTCCGGTGCACAGGCTAACATGGCTGTTTACTTCGCATTCTTAAAACCTGGTGACACTGTACTTGGGATGAACCTTTCCCATGGCGGACACTTAACCCATGGTAGCCCTGTAAACTTCTCAGGAAGCATCTACAACTTCGTAGAATATGGCGTAAGTGAAGATTCTCAAGTTCTTGATTATGAAGTAATCCGCAAATTAGCAGAAGAAAATAAACCAAAAATGATCGTAGCTGGTGCAAGTGCATATCCTCGCATCATCGATTTCCCAACCCTTCGTGAAATCGCTGATAGCGTAGGCGCTTACCTCATGGTAGACATGGCTCACATTGCTGGCCTTGTTGCAGCTGGCCTGCACCCAAGCCCAGTTCCTTATGCAGACTTCACTACCACTACTACCCACAAAACCCTTCGCGGACCTCGTGGCGGTATGATCCTTTGCAAAGAAGAATATGCAAAAGCTATCGATAAATCTGTATTCCCTGGCATTCAAGGTGGCCCTTTAATGCACGTAATTGCAGCGAAAGCTGTTGCTTTCGGTGAAGCCCTTCAACCTTCTTTCAAAGAATACGCACAAAAAGTTGTAAACAACGCACAAGCTTTCGCTACAACTTTACAAGAAGAAGGATTAACCTTGATTTCTGGTGGCACCGACAACCACTTAGTACTCGTTGACGTTCGCAACTTGAACCTCACCGGTAAAGTGGCTGAGCACCTTCTTGACGAAGTAGGCATCACATGTAACAAAAACACCATTCCTTACGATCCAGCTAGCCCATTCGTAACTAGCGGCATTCGTTTAGGAACACCAGCAATCACCAGCCGTGGCTTTGATGAAGAAGCAATGCAAGAAGTTGCTCGCATCATCGCTCTCTGCTTGAAAAACCCAGAAGATGCAGGGAAACAAGATGAAGCTCGCCAACGCGTGACAGCTCTTTGCGACAAATTCCCAATGTATCCTGGCATGAATATCTAATTTGACTCAATTTAGTGCCCCTGTTGCGGACTAACCCTCCCACAGGGGCTTTTTGTGTTGTGCTGTGCCCCTTATCCGCACACTCTATCACCTTTATCCCTTTAACTCATGGACAGCTCGCAAGAGCTGAGTGTAGGTGCTAGATGAAGTGCCTCTATCATATTTATCCCATTTAGTCATGGACAGCTCATAAGAGCTTAAGATAGGAGCCATCCTAATTTTTAAGAAACCAGTTATTTACAATAGAACAAATGTTTGTTACACTAAAAGCAGGAACATTAGTTCGTTATAAGATTATCGAGGGGGGCGGTAGTATGTTTGAAGAACGATTATCAATAGAGGAATTCCAGGATCGATTCAGTACGGAAAAAGATTGTATGGACTACTTGTATGAGGCGAAATGGCCCTATGGGTTTGTCTGCCCTGAATGTGGACATTCCCATGCCTATGTCACTAAGACTCGCCACCGCCCCCTCTATGAATGCGCAAACTGCCACCAACAAACCTCTCTTACAGCCGGTACGATTCTGGAAAAAACCCGCACAGATTTACGCAAATGGTTCACCGCCTTCTATCTCATTTCTACTCCTAAAAGCATTAGCGCCCTGAAACTGATGGACATAATCCATGTAACGTATAAAACGGCCTGGTCTATGCTGTGCAAAATTCGACATGCCATTAGCACTGGGGATGTTTCGTGCCCATTGTCAGGCAGTGTTTTTGTAAATAAGGGGAGACATGGCCGCATTCGTGGCATGGAAAGCCTGGAAAGGAAGGAGACCCTATTTGTAGGTGCTTCTTTAGACCAGGATCAAAAACCTAATTATATTAAAGTCAAACTGTTCGATGACCAAATGGATTCCACCATTAAAATTCCTATTGTAAAAACACGACTCATTCGGAGTGATTTTCTGAAGAAACATGTTGTGCCCCAACCTGCCAGCCTGGACTTCAGCCATTTTTTTAATTTTACAAATGAAGGGGTCTTCAAATTATTTAAAGAAGCAAAAAACTGGATTTATAAAACCTTCAACGGCTTATGCCATAAGCGCATGCAGCCCTATTACGATGAGGTTTGCTATCGGATCAATATGGGATTAAACGCTGAGCCTATTTTCACTAACCTGGTGGAACGATGTATGAGGACGAACAACAAACCTATGGAAAAAAAGACCTATCCCATGATTCCTTTCATCCAAGTGCTTAACTTAACGAAATCCCTAATAAGGGTCTCTTACCCGTGAGCCTTTTTATAATCAATGGGGCAATGAATGGTATAAAGTACTTTTCATACTCACCCAATTCAGTTCTTATTGCGTACCAAAAAACTGAGTAAAGGGGATAAAGGTGATAGGTAGTGAGGGAAAGGGGCTCGCGCCCCTCCTCTGTAAAATCCAACATTATTGTAAAATGCCGCAGTTTTTGCCGATTTGGATTAACCCATCTTCATTGAGTTTTTTAAATGGGTTCTTCATTTTGTAATCGTTTATGGCGCTGAGTAAAGTATTAATTGTATTTTTAATTGCTGCATCAGAAGCGTAGGTGGCAGGGTCTAAAGTGACACCTATATCTTTAAGGGACCATGTAGATAAAATGACGCCAACGATTGCAGGCTTTAATTGCCCGCCGTTTGCTTGCCAGTAATTTAAGAAGTTATTATCTTTGAGGATAATCCGATAGTTTTGATAGGCGAATGGAACACCGAAGGATACTTCCTCATATGTAAAGGTAATGGACGTTTTATTAACTCCTATTACTTGTTTTAAAGCCGTAGTGAATGTCCCATCTCCATTATTAGTGACAGATGTTGCTTCTGGCATGAGCAAACGAATGAAATTAGGGATGTAAACCGAATCACAATGATAGATATATTCGTAAGCTAAACGAGCGACAGCCTGACGTTGGGATTTGTCTTTTGGATGAAAGGCATTGTCCCATCCGTTAATGAAGCCAATGGCCTGTGCCAGGGCGACGTCACCTTTGGCATAATCGCTAATTTCCCCTGCATCTGTAAAGGTAAAGCTATCTTTGAAAAAGTTTTCTTTATAAAGTGTGTTGGCAGTATCCTCTAATTTCATGGCACGCACAAAAAATACGGCTAAATCTTGACGGTTTAAGGAATCAAGGGCACCAAAAGTAGTATCCCCGTAACCTTTTGTTACTCCAGCCTTTAACAAAGCGCCTACATAAGGACGAGCCCAATCCGCCACATCTGTAAATTTAGCAGCTGCTTCAGCATCGGGTTGTAATTTTAATGACTTGGCCAGTATGATCGCGAATTCCTGACGATTAATGTCTTTGGAGGGTTGAAAGGTTCCATCCTCGTAACCATTAATAATTTGATCATTGGCCAATTGTAGAATTTCATTTTTTGCATAGCAGTTTTGGCCGTCGATGTCGCTAAACGTGGGCGTGGCAGCAAAGACACTGGTTGAAAAAAGCAAACTCAATCCCAGTGTCACAAGAAGTGTAAGTTTTTTCTTCACGAATCTTCCCCCTGTAAAATCTAGCTACTATAGTGAAATAGAATATACTGTATGAATTAAACAAGATTCGACAAAATCCTGCATATTAAAGGAGAAAGTCAGGAAACAGGCAAAATTTTTATTTTACAAATCATCTGGTATAATATGTTTAACTTAAAGCGATCCAAGGGGGAGTCTTCATGGGCCAGGTAATCATCTTTGATCATCCTTTAATTCAACATAAAATGACCATTCTAAGGGATAAGAAAACGGGGATGAAGGAATTTCGTGAGCTTGTTTATGAAATTTCACTATTAATGGCATATGAGGTGACCCGGGATTTACCCCTGCAAGATGTAGAAATTGAAACTCCTGTAGCTCCTAGTACTGGTAAAGTACTGGCAAACGGGTTGGGGATTATTCCTATTCTGCGGGCAGGCTTGGGTTTTGTTAGTGGCATGCAAGAAGTCATGCCAACGGCAAAAGTGGGACATATTGGGCTGTATCGTAATGAGGAAACTTTAGAACCTGTTGAATATTATGTGAAACTCCCTTCTGACTTTGCTCAGAGGGTTTTGGTTGTTGTAGACCCTATGCTAGCCACAGGGGGCTCCGCTGCAGCTGCCATCTCACTTTTGAAAGATCGTGGAGCCAAAAAAATTAAATTGATGTGCTTAATCGGGTCGCCCGAAGGAATTCAATATATTCAAGATGAACATCCTGATGTTGACGTGTATTTGGGTGCCCTAGATCCTAAATTGAATGACCATGGTTATATCGTTCCTGGCCTTGGAGATGCCGGTGACCGTTTGTTTGGAACCAACTAGGAGGTTGAAATGTCTACTAAGAAAAAAATTATGACTGTATTTGGAACAAGACCTGAAGCCATTAAAATGGCACCTCTTGTTCATCAACTTCGTCAGTACAATGAATTGGAGCCTTTTGTTTGTGTAACAGCACAACACCGGCAAATGCTTGACCAGGTTCTTGAAATTTTTGAAATTACCCCAGATGCTGATTTGAATGTGATGAAAGATCGGCAAACCTTGATTCAAATTACCACCAGGGCATTAGAGGGCCTGGACGAGGTAATGAAGCAAGAAAGACCAGATATGGTCCTGGTTCATGGGGATACTACGACGACCTTCGTAGCAAGCCTTGCCGCTTTCTACAATCAAATACCTGTAGGGCATGTGGAAGCAGGTCTTCGTACTTGGAACAAATACTCCCCATTTCCGGAAGAAGTAAACCGACAATTAACCGGGGTAGTGGCGGAACTTCATTTTTCCCCAACAAGCCAGGCCTGTGCCAACCTAACCCAGGAAAATAAACCTGAAGGCCGCATTTATATCACAGGCAATACAGTAATCGATGCCTTGAAAACAACGGTTCGCAAGGATTACCATCATCCTGTTTTGGAGAAAATCGCCGGGAAAAAGCTGGTCCTGATGACCGCCCATCGCCGGGAAAACCTGGGCGAACCCATGGCCCGCATGTTCCGTGCTATTCGTCGCCTTGTAGATAGACATCCTGACATTGCTGTGGTTTATCCTGTTCATCTAAACCCTGCAGTGATTGAGGCATCTGAAAAATACTTAGGGAAACACGATCGTATCCATCTGATTCAACCATTGGATGCCGTGGACTTCCATAATTTTATGTCCCGCTCTCATTTAATTCTTACAGACTCTGGCGGAATCCAGGAGGAAGCCCCCGCTTTTGGCGTACCCGTACTCGTACTTCGGGATACCACAGAACGTCCAGAAGGCATCGCCGCTGGAACATTAAAACTGGCAGGAACAGAGGAAGAAACCATCTATAGCCTCGCTGATGAACTTCTCTCAAGCCAGGAGGCTTATGAAAAAATGGCCAAAGCGGCAAACCCCTATGGTGACGGGGAAGCTTCTCGCCGTATTTGCGAAGCGATTTTGTACTACTTTGATTTGCGCAAAGAAAAACCAGATGTCTTCGGAGTAGACATTCCAGTGTTGAAATAAGAGAAAAATAGAAGGGCTGTCTTAAAAGGTTGTAGAAAACACAATCTTTATAGGCAGCTTTTTTCTTTTTATGAAAAACAAAATATATATTGATGTATAATGGATATAAATGGAATTTACGTTGCGTTTATTATTAAGGGAATTATCTAATTTAGAAAATAACTAATGCATTACTTAATATTTCGGTACTAAATATGATACTATATAAACAGAGGTGCAGTAGATATGGCTATGATCGAGAAACTTATAGAGAAAATGAAAAATCAACCTCGAGGAATTAGATATTCTGATGCTGCAAAGGTACTGAATTATTTTGGATATATCTTAGTAAGAAAAAGAGGTTCACATAGGTACTTTCGAAATGATGCAGGTGATTTAGTTGTGATTAAGGAAGAAAATCCATTAAAAATCTCTTATGTTGAGGATGTTTTAAATAGAATAGGTGAGTAAATTTATAATAAAGGGTGTATGATATGTCAAATGTTATAACAAAAGATTTAAATTACTATATGTCTCTTGATTACACAATGGTTATTAATAAAATAAACGAAGAAGGTAAAACGTATTATTACGGAAAAATTGCCGAATTAGATGGTTGTCATACAACTTCGGATACGATAGATGAACTGATAAAGGAACTTGAAGAAGTGAAGAAAGATTACATTGAAATTAAATTAAAATTTGGAGACACAATTCCAGAACCTAATGATATACCAAGTGGGAAAATTGTCTTGAGAATGCCAAAAACACTACATTGGCGATTAGCAGGGGAAGCGAAACAGGAAGGAGTTTCGTTGAATCAATATATGATTTATAAGCTAAGCCAATCAATTAGTGATAAAGAAAAATAGGAGGGTTACCATAGGGTACTCCTCCTATTTTTTTAGAAGATAATAATCCCATGATTAAAGGGGATAAAGGTGATAAGGAGTGCATTAGAGAGGCCTCCCGGAATCCTTCTTACTTCCACTACCCCCCACCCTTCTAATCTGTTATAATAAGTATTTAAATAGTTCGACAAAGGATGGATCAATTAAATGATTAGTACAAATGGCATTACATTGCAATATGGAAAGAGAGCACTCTTCTCTGATGTTAATATAAAATTCACTCCTGGAAATTGCTATGGTTTAATCGGAGCTAACGGAGCCGGGAAATCTACCTTCTTAAAGATTTTATCCGGAGAAATTGAACCTTCAAGAGGGGAAGTTTTCATGACACCAAGCAGCCGCCTTGCTGTCCTTAAACAAAACCATTTTGAATATGATGAATTCCCGGTATTAAAAACCGTTATCATGGGTCACCGCCGCCTTTATGAAATCATGGAAGAAAAAGACGCTCTTTATGCGAAGCCTGATTTTAGTGATGAGGACGGAATGAAGGCATCGGAATTAGAAGGGGAATTTGCAGAATTAGACGGTTGGTCTGCTGAAGCAGAAGCCGGGGAATTGTTAATCGGCCTTGGAATTCCAACAACCCTTCATGACACGATGATGAAGGATTTGGAAGGGAACCAGAAAGTTCGTGTCTTGCTGGCCCAAGCGTTATTTGGCAACCCAGACATTCTTCTTTTGGATGAGCCTACCAACCATCTGGACTATGAGTCAATTAAGTGGCTGGAGAACTTCCTGATGAACTATGACAATACGGTTATTATCGTATCCCATGACCGCCACTTTTTAAATAATGTATGTACGCACATAGCAGACCTGGATTTTGGGAAAATCCAGCTTTATGTGGGGAACTATGATTTCTGGTATGAGTCCAGCCAATTGGCTTTAAAACTTTCTAAAGATGCCAATAAGAAAAAGGAAGAAAAGGTAAAAGAGCTTGAAGAGTTTATTCGCCGCTTTAGTTCCAATAAGTCTAAAGCGAAACAGGCCACTTCCCGGAAAAAACAATTGGATAAAATCAGTTTGGAAGATATTCGCCCTTCTTCCCGCAGATACCCATATATCAACTTCAAGCCAGAACGTGAAGCGGGAAAAGACATCCTTCGCGTGGAAGGCATTAGCAAAACCATTGAAGGGGAAAAAGTCCTGGACAATGTGAGCTTTACCATGAACAAAGGGGATAAAATTGCATTGGTTGGCCCTAACGAATTTGCGAAAACCACGCTTATGCAAATTTTAATGGGTGAATTAGAAGCCGATGAAGGCACGTTCACCTGGGGTGTAACCACTTCCCAAACCTATTTCCCTAAAGATAACGCAACATATTTTGAAGGGGTAGATCTTTCCCTTGTGGATTGGTTGCGCCAATACTCCAAGGATCAAGACGAAACATTCGTACGTGGCTTCCTGGGAAGAATGTTGTTCTCTGGTGAAGAAGCATTGAAAAAAGCTAGCGTTTTATCCGGTGGGGAAAAGGTTCGTTGCATGCTGTCCAAATCCATGTTAAGCGGAGCGAACGTGCTCTTTATGGATGAACCGACCAACCACCTTGATTTGGAATCCATCACCGCATTGAACAATGGATTAATTGAGTTCACCGGGACCTTGCTTTTTGTATCCCATGACCATCAATTCGTGCAAACCATTGCGAACCGGATCATCGAAATTACACCTAACGGCCTCATTGACCGCCAAATGGAATTCGATGAATACCTTGAAAATGATGATATTAAAAAACTGCAAGAAAGTATGTATGCTTAAATAAACAACAAACCACCTTCCCTTTTAATGGGAAGGTGGTTTGTTGTTTATCGTATTTTAATTAAAGGGTAGGTCTCCCCCATTTCTGCATATACCTTATTTATAGGGGAAAGTAGGGGGGAATCATGAAGAAATTTGCCTATTTTGTGGGAAGCCCTTTGTTGCAAAAGGGACTGATGGATGCCATTGGGAAAGTAGGCTATGAGACAAAGCTGTTCAATATCAATGAAGTTGGGGATATCACCAACTATGAAAAGATTTATAATTATATAATGGTAAATATGGAGGCCTATCGTCCTGACTATATTGTTGTTGCCGGGTATCATGAAGATTTGGCAGCAGGGGTCATTGATGCTTCCAAAAAATTTGGTGCGACTTTTATCTATTGGGCCATTGAAGACCCTGTTGGCTTTGAGCGGATGCTCTGGCTTGCCAAGGGGGCGGATGTAGTTTTTACCACCTCAGTGGAATGCATCTCTCGTTATCGCCGAAGTGGAATCAACGCCCATCTCCTCTTATTTGCCTGCAACCCGGAATATCATACCATTGGCAAATACAATCAATCATTGGATTTGGATTTTGCTGTTCAGGCGAACTGGTATAATTGGTTAAACAGGGTTAGCGGTTACCACACCCTGCTCAAACCATTATTAAAAATGAATCTTACTTATAAAATTTGGGGGAGTTATTGGGATGCAGGCATAGGAAGGCAATTTCTTGAGGATCACGGCGACCTGGGCAACTACCTTGGCCCATTGCCGAACACAGAGTTGCCAGCCCTTTGTGCTTCAGCAAAAATGGTTCTGGGTTTTCAGTGTGATGGCAGTAGCATTACCCAAACAAGCATGCGAAATTATGAAGTGTTATCCTGTGGCGGTTTTTACTTGTGCCATTATACCCCTGCCTCAGAAAACCTTTTTGTCGAAGGACAACATTTAGAACTTGTCAGAAATGAAGAAGAAGCGACAGAAAAAGCGAAATTCTATTTAAAGAACGAAACAGAACGAAAGCGAATCGCCAACAAAGGCCACGAATTTGTCCGGAAATACCATACCTATGAACGCAGGGTGTTTGAAAACCTGCTACCCTTTATCTAAGGGATTGGGCCCTTTGTATCGGCTCGCAAAAAGGCACTAATTGATTCATCCCATCTCCACGAAAAGACCTTGCGGTCAATATTTTGATTACTAGTAGACTACTGAGCAAAAGGGATAAACATGATAGGAAGCTGACACTCCCACCCCACAAAGCTCTTCCGAGCTATAACCTGACCAAAGGGGATAAAGGTGATAAGACACCACAATCACCATATCCATCCCTTCCACCAACATACTTCTACAAGTTTCTACAAATTCCAACAATATTCTAAAAACAGAAATTTTTTCAAATTTTTTTAAAGTTTTAAGAAGGAATCTGTGGCAAATTATCGAATCATAGTATAGTAACCTGCGACGGTTACAATTTACGCATAAAGTGAGGAGACCTGAAACAATGAGTAATCGAGATGTAGTAATTGTAAGTGCAGTACGTACAGCTATTGGAAGCTTCATGGGAACTTTAAGTAACATTCCTGCAACCGAACTCGGCGCAATTGCAATTAAAGCTTCTCTAGAGCGTGCCGGCATTTCCGGTGATCAGGTTGATGAAGTAATTATGGGAAATATTCTGCAAGCAGGTACTGGCCAGGGCCCAGCTCGTCAAGCTGCTATCAAAGCTGGTCTTCCTCAAGAAGTTACCTCCTTTGCAGTTAATAAATTATGCGGATCTGGTATGAAAGCTGTACATATTGCTGCACAAACTATCGCTAACGGTGATGCTGAAATTATCGTTGCTGGTGGTATGGAAAACATGAGCGCTGCTCCTTACCTTTTACAAAAAGGCCGTACCGGCTACCGCATGGGCGATGGCAAAATCCTCGACTCTATGCTAGCTGATGGCTTAAACGATGCTTTCGAAGGATACCATATGGGTATTACTGCAGAAAACATTGCTGAACTCTACAACCTTACTCGTGAAGAGCAAGATGAGTTCTCTGCTTGGAGCCAACAAAAATGTGAAGTAGCAATCAAAGAGGGCAAATTCAAAGACGAAATCATTCCTGTTGTGATTCCACAACGCAAAGGGGACCCAATCGTATTCGATACCGATGAATTCCCACGCGCTGGCGTAACTGCAGCAGCTCTTGGTAAATTAAGACCAGCATTCAAAAAAGACGGTACTGTAACTGCAGGTAACGCTTCTGGTATTAACGATGGCGCTGCAGCAATCGTATTAATGAGCCGTGAACGTGCAGAACAATTGGGAATCAAACCTTTAGCAGTAATCAAATCTACAGGTGCTGCAGGTTGCGACCCAGCAATCATGGGTATTGGACCAGTTCCTGCAACGAAGAAAGCTTTAGAAAAAGCTGGCTTATCTATCGATGATATCGATTTAGTTGAAGCTAACGAAGCTTTCGCTGCTCAATCTTTAGCAGTAGGTCGTGACCTCAACATTCCTAGAGAGAAATTAAACGTTAACGGTGGAGCAGTAGCTCTTGGTCACCCAATTGGATGCAGTGGCGCTCGCATCATCGTTTCATTGATTCATGAAATGAAACGCCGTGGAAACAAAACTGGCCTTGCTACCCTTTGCATTGGTGGCGGTCAAGGGATCTCTACAATCATCGAAATGGAAAATAATTAAGGTCTGTCAACTGTTGACATGAGGTTTCGGGGAGAATATGTCTAAATCATGACAAATCCGTTGCAACTTGTTGACAAAACGCAGTGCCTTTAAGTACTATGGTTAGGGACAAAATAACGTTCCCTAACCATTCCTTATGTTTTTTATGAATTTTCCACAAATCCGTGGGGAAAACTAAAAATTGCCTTAAGGAAGAGGGAGCGCTATATATGAAAAATGATAAAAATAGCAGTCCGTTACGTGCAATCGCATTGGTAGGTACAATCGGGGCGGAAATGGCAGTATCTGTTATTGCCGGCTATTGGATCGGAGCCAAGCTGGATCAATGGCTACAAACATCACCCTGGCTTATGCTTGTAGGTGTTATGGTAGGATTGGCAGCTGGCATTTACGGCATTACCCTCCTTATTAAACAATTTTTTGGAGACTGACACGCTGGAGACCAGATATGGAAGAATTCGCATCATCCTTTAGAATCATCGTAAGATATTCTTTTTTTTCGCTTATAATTGTCGTATTTTTGTGGCTTATTTTGCCGCAAAAAGTCTTTTTTCAAGGTTTAATGTTAGGTATAGTCGCAAGCATGATTAACGGACTTATTCTTTATATTAAAACGATGCAGGCTGGAGATGCAGCCGTGGCCGGAAAAAGAGCTCGTGGTATTGGGATGTTGCAGCGATTGTTGATTGCTGGTTTCGTCATTTATATGTCAGCTCGATTACCTCACATTTTTTCATTTTATGGTGTGTTAATAGGACTATTTTCACTCCAATTGATTACCCTAATTTTCGCTATTTCCCAATATTTAATTTATAAAAAACAATAAATACAAATAGTTAATGAAAGGGGTGAGAGGGATGGAACACTATTCTCCGTATGTTACGATTGCTGGGTTAACATTTGACCTTCCTGTAGTACTTATGTCTACAATCACAGCTTTACTGGTCTTCTTGCTTGTTTTCTTTGCTTCCCGCAATATGACTGCCGGTGTTCCGACTGGTTTACAAAACTTTTTTGAATGGGTTATTGAGTTTGTACGGGGTATTGCTGGCCAATTTATGGACGCAAAAACCGCTACCAAATTCGTACCCCTGGCACTTGCATTGATCCTGTACATATTCATCGGGAATCAATTAGGTGTCTTCGCGAACTTCACTGTGGCTTATACCGAACCAGCACCAGCGGTAGGTATTACGCAAGAGATTTTTGACAAGAAAGCACATGAAGTTACGCACAATGGTCACACCATTAAAGAAGTGAGTGTTGCATGGTTTAAATCGCCAACGGCTGCTCCAAGCGTAACGTTTGCATTGGCCTTATTAGTTTTAATCTATGCACACATCTTAGGGATTCGCAAAGATCCGAAAGCGTACGTTAAACACTGGTTTGAGCCTAATCCTGTCATGTTTATACTCCATGCAATGGAAGAATTTATTATTAAACCATTAACGCTTCCTTTGCGTCTATTCGGTAACATTTTTGCAGGTGAAGTATTGATTGCATTTATGTTAGGAGCCCTGGCATTAGGATCTTACTTTGTAGGCTTACCGTTAATTGTTTGGATTGGTTATTCCATATTTGTTGGTGCAATCCAAGCGTACATTTTCACTACGCTTACTCTGGTGTACATTTCACAAAAAGTTGTGGATGATCATTAATCCACTAAAAAAAGCCTTTTAACCTATTTTCATTTAAATAATATCTTTTCTAAAAAACACACTCAACCTGAGGGAGGAAAAAAACAATGATGGATTTCGCAATTGCTGTAGGTTTAATCTTTGGTCTTGCTGCTGTTGGCGCAGGTATTGGTAACGGTCTTGTTGTATCTAAAACAATCGAGGGTGTAGGTCGTAACCCTGAAGCACGTGGTAGCTTAATGGGTCTTATGTTCCTTGGTCTTGGTCTTGTAGAAGCACTTCCAATCATCGCTGTTGCTATCGGTTTCATGATCTTCGGTAACGCTAAATAAGATCTTTTAATGGCCGGTTTTCTTTAAAAAAATAGCAGGCGGGGGCATTCCTTCGCCCTTCCTTTTGCAAAAATAAATATCTCCTGCACATATTCAGAAAGGAGTGACGCAGATTGTTAGACTTAGGTAGTATTCGCATTGAATGGGGCACAATGATCTGGCAAATTGTTTTGTTCATTATCTTGGTTGCCGCAGTTTCTAAATTTGCTTATAAACCTGCAATGGGCATCTTAACAAAACGTCAGGAGCACATTGAAAACCAAATCGCTGCAGCAGAAAGAGCTAATGCTGAATCCAATGCAGTTTTAGAAGAACAACGTGCTGAATTGAAAAAAGTTCGCGAAGATGCAGCATCTATTCTTGATCGTGCGAAAAAACAAGCTGATATCGAAGCAACTGAAATTAAAAAGCAAAGCCAGGAAGCTGCTCAACGCATGATTGAAGATGCGAAGCTTGAAATTAACCGTGAAAAAGAAAAAGCTCTCAGTTCTGTTCGCGACCAGGTTGCGGGTCTTTCTGTACTCTTAGCTTCTAAGATTATTGAGAAAGAAATGACTGAAGCAGAACAGCAACAAACGATTGAACAATTCATGAGACAGGTAGGCGAGCAAGCATGAGCGCAGTAGCAAAACGTTATGCCCGTGCCCTGTTCGAAGTGGCTAGTGAGAAGAACGTAATCGATGCAACAGAAAAAGAATTGCTCGGAGTAGTACAAGTTATTTCTGATAACGAGGGGCTTAGAAAACTTCTTAGCCACCCTAAGATTTCTGCTCCAGAGAAAAAGCAATTGCTTGAAACTCTTTTTGCTCGTGAAATTTCCGCTAACACTGGTAACTTCCTGAACATTGTTATTGAACGTGGCCGGGAAGGACAACTTCAAGAGATTGTCGATCAATTTATTGAAATGGCTAACGAAGTTCGTGGAATTGCAGACGCAACCGTAACTACCGCGAAAGCGTTAACCGAACAAGAAGTAAAACAATTAGAAGACGCCTTGGGACGTCAATTAAATAAGAAACTTCGGGTGAAAACGGAAGTAGATCCTGCACTCATTGGTGGTCTGGTTGTTCGCATTGGCGACAGACTCTATGATGGCAGCATCCGCGGCAAATTAAGCCGTTTTTCTCAGCAAATTAAGCAAGCCCAAGTATGATAGATAGGGGTGAACGATAAGGTGAGTGCAATCAGACCTGATGAAATTAGTTCTCTGATTAAACAACAGATTGAAAAATATAAATCTGACATTCAAGTAGTGGATGTTGGTACTGTAATCCAAATCGGTGACGGTATCGCCCGTGTGCACGGCCTTGAAAACGTTATGGCTGGCGAGCTTCTTGAGTTCGCTAATGGGGTTATGGGTCTTGCCCAAAACCTTGAAGAAGATAACGTTGGGGTTGTTATCCTCGGACCTTACACTGAAATCCGTGAAGGTGACCAAGTTAAACGTACCGGACGTATCATGGAGGTTCCTGTTGGGGAAGCCCTTCTTGGTCGCGTAGTTAACCCATTGGGACAACCACTTGATGGCATGGGCCCAATTGAAACTACTGAATTCCGTCCAATTGAAAGTCCAGCTCCTGGCGTAATGGCTCGTAAATCTGTACACGAACCACTTCAAACTGGGATTAAAGCGATTGACTCCATGGTTCCAATCGGACGTGGACAACGTGAGTTAATCATCGGTGACCGCCAAACAGGTAAAACTGCAGTTGCTATTGATACAATCCTTAACCAAAAAGGCAAAAACATGGTTTGTATCTATGTTGCAATTGGCCAAAAACAATCCACTGTTGCTGGGGTAGTTGAAACTCTTCGCAAACATGGTGCTCTTGAATACACAATCATCGTAGCAGCTACTGCTTCCGATCCAGCTCCATTACTTTACCTCGCACCTTATGCTGGGGTATCAATGGGTGAGTACTTCATGTACAATGGCGGACACGTTCTTTGCGTGTACGATGACCTTACAAAACAAGCTTCTGCATATCGGGAACTTTCCCTCTTGCTCAAACGTCCTCCAGGTCGTGAAGCATATCCAGGGGACGTATTCTACTTACACAGCCGTCTCTTAGAGCGTGCTGCAAAACTTTCTGATGAACTTGGTGGCGGTTCTTTAACAGCCCTTCCTTTCATCGAAACTCAAGCTGGGGACGTATCTGCATACATTCCTACCAACGTAATTTCTATTACTGACGGTCAAATCTTCCTTGAGTCTAGCCTTTTCCACGCCGGCCAACGTCCTGCGGTTAACGTAGGTATTTCCGTTTCCCGTGTAGGGGGTTCTGCTCAAATTAAAGCAATGAAAAAGGTTGCAGGTTCTTTGAAACTTGACCTTGCTCAATATCGTGAATTACAAGCCTTTGCTCAATTCGGTTCTGACCTTGATAAAGCAACTGCAGCTGCTTTAAATCGTGGTGAGCGTACTCTTGAGATCTTAAAACAAGGCATCATGGAACCAATGGACGTTGAAAAACAAGTTGTTTCCATCTACGCTGCAACGAAAGGATTCCTTGATGATATCCCTGTTGTTGACGTAAAACGTTTCGAGAAAGAACTCCATTCTTTCATCGAGCACAACAAAAAAGCTATTTTCGATACCATTGCCAATACAAAAGAATTACCGCCTGAAGCTGATTTGATTGCAGCTATCGAAGAATTCAAAAAAGGCTTCGCTGTATCCGAGTAATCAACAGGTCATTGGACTAATTTCAAAGGTCACAACAAAGGTGGTGAATGACATTGGCAGGTGGAGGAATTCGTGAAATAAAGCAACGCATTAAAAGCGTGCAAAGTACGAGTCAAATCACGAAAGCGATGAAGATGATGGCTGCAGCAAAACTGCGCCGTTCTCAAGAGAGAGCTGAAGCTTCTCGTCCTTATGCAGAAAAAATGCGTGACGTTGTAATGAGCATTGCAGCAGGTACCGGTGGATCTAAACATCCTATGTTACAGGCTCGTCCAGTGAAAAAGACTGGTTATGTAATCATTACTTCTGACCGTGGTTTCGCTGGCGGGTACAACGGAAACTTACTCCGTATGTTAACTAAAAGCATCAAGGAACGTCATACCTCTAAAGACCAATACACTATTATCGTGCTTGGTGGCAAAGGGTACAACTTCCTTTCTAAAAGGGAGCATCCTATTGCTGAATCTGAGGTAGGCCTTTCTGATACGCCTAATTATGGGGATATCAAGGATATTGCCCGTAAAGCAGTAAACCTTTTTGCTGAGGGTGAAATTGACGAACTGTACCTGGTTTACAATAAATTCATAAGCGCTATTTCTCAAGAACCTACAGAAGTACGCCTCTTGCCATTGGCAAGTGTTGAGAAAGCTGAAAACGCTCCAACCTATGATTTCGAACCATCAGCAGAAGAAGTTCTTGCTGACTTGCTTCCGAAATATGCAGAAACATTGATTTTCAGCGCCCTGTTAGATGCGAAAGCCAGTGAACAAGGTGCACGGATGACTGCAATGGGTAGCGCAACAGATAACGCTAATGAAATGATTGAGAAATATACGTTAATTTATAACCGTGCTCGTCAAGCAGCCATTACCCAAGAAATTTCTGAAATTGTTAGCGGTGCGTCCGCTCTTGAATAAAAAGTGTTGCACCATTGTTAGATAGGAGGGAAATAAATGAACAAGGGTCGCGTGATTCAAGTTATGGGTCCGGTTGTTGACGTTCAATTCGAACGTGGCAGCCTTCCAGAAATTTTTAACGCATGTACTATTAACCAAACTCTTGATAACGGTCAAGTTGTCAGTTTAACTCTTGAAGCAGCTCTCCACCTTGGAGATAACATTGTTCGTACGGTTGCTATGTCTTCTACCGATGGTCTTGTACGCGGTACTGAAGTAGTAGACTCAGGCAAACCAATTTCTGTACCAGTAGGGCCTGAAACCCTCGGTCGTGTATTCAACGTATTGGGTGATCCAATCGACTTAAAAGATGCACCAGCTGGTGTTGAATATCATCCAATTCACCGTCAAGCTCCAGCTTTCGAAGACCAATCTACTGCAGATGAAGTTCTCGAAACTGGGATTAAAGTAGTAGACCTTCTTGCTCCTTATGCAAAAGGTGGTAAAATTGGTCTATTCGGTGGTGCCGGTGTAGGTAAAACCGTATTAATCCAGGAATTAATCAACAACATCGCACAAGAACATGGTGGTTACTCCATCTTCGCAGGTGTTGGTGAACGTACTCGTGAAGGGAACGACCTTTACTGGGAAATGGTTGAGTCTGGCGTTATCGCCAAAACTTCCATGGTATTCGGACAAATGAACGAACCACCAGGAGCACGTCTTCGTATCGCTCTTACTGGTTTAACAATGGCTGAATACTTCCGTGATGTAGAAGGACGTGACGTACTTCTCTTCATCGATAACATTTTCCGTTTCACCCAAGCCGGTTCTGAGGTATCCGCTCTTCTCGGACGTATGCCTTCTGCCGTAGGTTACCAACCTACCCTTGCAACTGAAATGGGTCAATTACAAGAACGTATTACCTCTACTAAAAAAGGTTCCGTAACTTCTATCCAGGCGATTTATGTACCTGCCGATGACTACACTGACCCGGCTCCAGCTACAACTTTCGCCCACTTAGATGCTACAACTAACCTTGACCGTGGTATTTCTGAACTTGGTATTTACCCAGCGGTTGATCCACTTGCATCTACTTCACGTCTTTTGAGCCCAGAAATCGTTGGCCAAGAACACTATGAAGTTGCTCGTGGCGTTCAAACTATTCTTCAACGTTACAAAGAATTACAAGATATCATCGCCATCCTTGGTATGGACGAGTTATCTGACGAAGATAAACTTACAGTACAACGTGCTCGTAAAATTCAACGTTTTATGTCTCAACCATTCCACGTTGCTGAGCAATTTACCGGTTTCCCAGGAAAATACGTTCCTGTAAAAGAAACTGTTCGCAGCTTCAAAGAAATCCTCGAAGGTAAACATGATGATTTACCTGAAGGTGCCTTCTTGTATGTTGGTACCATCGAGGAAGCAGTTGAAAAAGCGAAAAGCATGATGTAGGGCAACCCTGATGAAGGGGAGGATTCGTAGATGAATACAATTGCTATCGAAGTCGTTACACCTGAACGGTTAGTTTACCGTGGAGAAGCTCGCATTGTTGTCGCTCGTGGTGTTGAAGGGGACCTTGGTATCCTTCCAAACCACATTCCTTTGGTAACTCCTTTGAAAATTGCTCCAGTAGTGGTTAAAAAGGCGAACGAAGGCCAAGAGGAAACCATCGCGGTTAGCGGCGGCGTTATGGAAGTACGTAAAGAAAAAATTACCATTCTTGCAGAAACTGCAGAATTACCAGATACCATTGACGTAGACCGTGCTCTTCGCGCGAAAGAACGCGCTGAACGCCGTCTTGCGGAGTCTGGGCAAGAAGATTTTGACTTCAAACGTGCTCAACTCGCTTTACAGCGTGCCATAATGCGTTTAAGCGTTGCTCAAAAGGGAAGATAAGAATTACAAAAAACTCTCTGCTAAAAATAGCAGAGAGTTTTTTTTGTTGCATTGATTTGATTCGTAGCATCTCCTTTTTGTGCAAGAAATATAGGACCTTTCTCTATTTCCTTTAAATGATAGAAACATAAGATATAGTATCAACTATTATTAGAAGGTGGAGAACCATGGGAGATCAATCTAACAAAAAGAAAAAAAAGTCTTCTGAAGAGATTTGTTTAAACGAATTAAAAGCTAGACTGAGAGATGTAGAGGGACAGACCGTTTCCCTGACCATTTCCGGATGTTGTGACATTTTACAAGGAGTGGTCTCACAGGTTGATAAAGGGGGGATTACTCTTAAAGGGACATTTGGTACACGAATCATTCCCATCTGTCAGATAAGTTCTCTTGATCCATGTCGTGTTTTAGGTTATGTGGTTAATTTGCGAACCCGTGAAAACCCAGGCAATACAGTATCTGTAATAGATACATTCCTTGATGAGGTAATTAAAACCATAATTGTAGGAAATGGTGCTGTAGGTGTAGCCATTAACCCGGATGGGACAAGAGTGTATGTAGCTAATATCGCTGATGATACAGTTTCAGTTATACGGACAGCAACCAATAAAGTGATTGATACCATCCCCGTTGGAGATGGTCCACTTTCAGTAGAGTTTACACCAGATGGCAGGTTTGCCTATGTGACTAATTCCAATGACAATACCGTCTCTGCAATTAATACGGTCACTCATAGTGTATTCACCACCATAACTGTAGGAATGGAACCATTTGGACTAGCTATAGGGAATACCCCTCTTGGAGCTCTCGCTTATGTCGCTAATTCAGGAGAAACCAATGTTTCTGTTATTGATGTGAATCCAAGTTCGCCAACATACAACACAGTGATCGCAACCATTGAAGTAGGAAACGGGCCTATTGATGTAGCGATTACTCCTCAAGGAACGACGGTTTATGTGACCAATTCCGGTGATAATACGGTCTCAGCCATTGATACAGCCACTAATAATGTGACAACCATTCTTGTGGGAGTAGAACCTGCAGGTGTAGGGACAGGCATCACCCCTTTAGGGACAAGGGCCTACGTACTAAATTCCGGTGGAGATACCATTTCCGTCATTGATGCAGAACCCAACTCTCCCACATTTAATACGGTGATCTTCACTATTACAAAAGGTGTAGGGGATTCACCCAGTGACGCAGACCTAACACCAGATGGCAGGAAAGCCTATGTACCCAATAATAATAGCAATAACGTCTCTGTAATTGATACCCTCACCAATACGATTATTGACACCATTCCTGTTGGGGTAAATCCCAATACAATCGCTATTGGACGTGTCTGCAGCAAATAGTAGGGAAAATTAGGAGGGTGTAGGAGCCCTTCCTTTTTTATTTGCCAAATATGTACTATTAAGTTTAAAAAATAGTAACCAATTTGCGTGAATTGTCGTATTATTGGGATAAAGGGGGAGTTCTATGAACAATACTACTATTTTTTTAATCATTTCATCCCTTGCTTTACTCGTTCTTATTCCAATCCTTCCTTGTTTTAAGAGATTTGAAAAAGGGGAAAAAAGCAAAGGATATTTATCTCGCCAATAGTTTCTCTGTCGTATTATTATTAATATGTGTAATGGAGGTTATAAAAGCAATTTTCCCAGACACCATTCATCTTTTAAACCAGCTATTATTCCTCTTTGTCGTCCTGTTTTTCGGCATTCCATTACTGGTCATTCTGTTCATGAACCTTAAAAAAGATAGCCAAAGATGGAACAACCCTAAAAATTATAATTACTTATGGTTATATAACATCCGATACATAATCCTGGTTTTCTTTATTGCCCTTTTTGTCGGGGCTTTATATAAGTTCTATCAGATTTTTAGGATTTTATTTTTCCAATAAACCCGGGGTCATATGAAAATTATTAAAAGACTTGGAATCATAGTAGTTATACTGCTTATTCTGGTTGCCTTCTCCTATCAACAAAATAATAGTGTACAAACCAACACCACAACCATTACCTCTCAAAAAATTCCTCCAAGCATGAATGGGTTGCGGATCTTACATTTGTCAGACCTTCACAATAAAACTTATGGCCAAAATCAAGGGAAATTGGTTAGCAAGGTAAAAATGGCTCAACCGGATTTAATCGTATTCACAGGTGATATGATCCATAATGATGCCACGGAAGAAAATGGTCTCCATTTAATGAAGCAACTTATCAAAATCGCACCTGTTTATTTTGTGATGGGAAACCATGAAGGATATCGTTCTGATTTTAATCAATTAGAAGATAAACTGGTTCAATTAGGGGTAACTGTTTTGCGTAATGAATTAGTAACAATTCAAAATGGGATTCAATTGATTGGGATCGACGACCCTACTGCATCCGTTGATTTGTATACAGAAGACACTCAAATCGTAGACCAGGAACTCCAGAAAGCCATACAAAAAGGAGACAATTCAAAAGGGTACAAAATTCTCTTATCCCATCGTCCCGAACTATTATTTGTATATGCAAAGCATAATATAGACTTAGTCCTATCCGGCCATGCCCATGGGGGACAGGTTCGCCTTCCTTTTGTCGGGGGAATTATTGCCCCAAATCAGGGGTTCTTTCCTGAGTTTGATGCAGGGGAATTTCGCCAGGATCATACAACATTGATTGTAAACAGAGGATTGGGAAACAGCATCATCCCACAGCGTCTGTTTAATCTGCCGGAGATCATTCTCATTGAACTGAAATCTACTAATTAGAAATGCAAAGTGCTAAACGTCGATGCTATAAATCAAACCGTGCCAGTTCCTCGCTGACATAGATGTTAAAATAGACGGTCAACTTCAATCCGGGCGCCGCCTCCAAAACATCTGGGTAACTCAGGAAGTGAGACTATGAAGGCTTTTTTCGCCCTTCTTTCAGTTTCCCTCGCACCGGCTTCGCAAAAAGGCACTCATTTGATTCATTAGCATCTCTATGAATAAGACCTTGCGGTCAATCTTTTCTTAATTAACTGAGCCAAGGGGATAAAGGTGATAAGAATAAAAAAACCAGGGACCATCCTCAAAAACTGATCCCTGATTTTTCTCCCTAGGCGCTAATAAGGCCTATTAGTACTTTTTGCCGTATTTTTTGCCGTACTTCTTGCTATATCTTTTCTTTTTGCTTTTGGCTTTGTAGCGAGGGAATTTGATTTGTTGTTTTTGCAATACTTTAACGGTGAGGTCGAGAATCATTTTTTCTTCAATTTTGGTGAAGAAAGATTCGTCGGAGTCACAGCTATGCAATAACTTTTTCAACGGTTTTGCATCTAATGGCTCGTCAATTTCTACAATTTCGGATTTAATAGGTTCGCAGAAGATGTCTTCATTGAAGAATTCAACGCTTTGTTGATGGAATTCGTTGAAATCTACTTCGTCGCAACAGTCATTATTGTGGGAGAGGACTTCAGATTCACGGCGGGTATTGTATTTAGGACCTTCAGGGGAAGTTAAGAATTTGGGGACGATGGCAACTTTTTCGAAGGGGATTTCCACAGTGGTAGATAAAATTCTTGAATTGATTTCTCCATCTACAATATCCATTGGGGAGGCGTATTGAATATTTTTGCGGACAAAACCGCTAATGAATAATTTTGCATGTGCTCCATGGGAAGGTTGTAAAAGACGGCACTGGGTCACTTTTACGTTTTTCTTAATTTGTTTGATTTCAAGGACAGGATGGTCGAATTTGATAATGCTGTGCATAGGAATTTGGACAAGTACTTCAGCTAATACAACAGGAATTTTCACATGGGTTCCATGAAATTGTGTAGTATGAGGTTTAATAGTAACAGCAAGATCTTCAGCAATCGTAGCGGATTTGGTTAATTTAACTGACAATAATCATCACTCCTTTCTTTCATGTGATTAGTACATTCTATGTGACAACCATATAGCTTGTTTAGACGTTTAAAAGGGAACAATAGCACTTTTTTTTGGACAAAGGGAGGATGCTATAAATCAAATCAATGCCAGTTCCTCGCCGACAAGGAAGCAAAAAGGCTGACGGTCAACTTCAATCCGGGCGCCGCCTTCAAAACATCTGGGTAACTCAGGGAGTGAGACTATGAAGGCTTTTTTCGCCCTTCTTTCAGTTTCCCTAGTCCCGGCTCGCAAAAAGGCAACTGATTTGATTCATTAGCATCTCAATAAATAGACCTTACGGTCAATCTTTAGTAACAGTAGACTACTGAGCAAAGGGGATAAAGGTGATAAGGTCGATGCTATGAATCAAACCGTGCCAATTCATGAGAGGTGTTCTATAAATATTAATCCCTACTTTAATAAATTGATTTTTAAACAGAGAAATAAAAAAAAGACTAAATCCAATTAAGATTTAGTCCCTTCATCTACATGCCCATGTTCCTTAAGAATATGGGTTAATAAATTTTCACAGCTTCGATAGATAATGTTGTATACATCCTGGAAGGCATCCTCACCACGGCCCCAGGGATCAGGTACATCGCCAGGCCCATTTGGGTCGAAGTCCCGCAGGCGGTATAACTTCCTCTCTATTTCCTTATCTAATTGCAACAGGTTTTGCCGATTGGAATCATCCATAGCAATAATGTAGTCCCATCTTTTTAAATCATCATTGGTAAATTGTCTACCCCGTTGGTCTACAATGGAGATTCCGTGCTTTTCTGCAATATGAATTGAGCCGGTATGGGGTTGTTCTCCCACATGGTAATCGGCAGTGCCAGCAGAATCGATTTCAAATAGGCCGTCTACCCCGTTTTTTGCCACCAAATGGCGAAAAATTCCTTCCCCTAAAGGGGATCTGCATATATTTCCAAGGCACACAAATAATACGCCGTATCTTTTTTGAGACAATTTCTGACCTCCATCCTTCAAAATCAGGTTTTTCCCCTATTTATCTTACAACAGAGTTGTCAAATTCACCACGAACAATTTCGGAATGTTCACATATTACTCTCTATTAGACACCTTTATTTCCATTTGTTATAATGATGTGGGTAATTTCTATTCACATTTTTGTAACTTGTTTTCCCAATAAATTATTTTTGGAGGGAGAGTCAATGGCGGCACTTTACGCAAACAATTATCTTATTGTTGCCATCTTTCTGTTTCTCGGAATCCTTCTACCTGTAGGGGCTTTAACATTCGGACGGCTGCTTCGTCCCCATAACCCTACTACGGTTAAAAGGGAGACGTATGAAAGCGGGCTCGAGCCATTTGGTTCCAGTTGGGTTCAATTTAATGTCAAATATTATATCTTTGCGATTATGTTCGTAATATTTGATGTTGAAACCATCTTTTTATATCCTTGGGCAGTAGCCTATGATCAACTGGGATTATTTGCGCTGGTAGAAATGTTAATTTTCATCGCCTTGCTTGTAATCGGTCTTATCTATGCCTGGAAGAAGAAGGTGTTAGAATGGAATTAAATTTAGAAGGCTTTACGCCAGAAGAACAAAAAGAATTGGAACGCAGTGTCTTCTTAACAACCATAGAGCAGGTAAAAGCCTGGGCTCGCAGTAATTCCATGTGGCCCCTGTCTTTTGGCCTTGCTTGTTGTGCCATTGAAATGATGGCCACTGGGGGTTCCGACTATGACACGGACCGTTTCGGGGTGTTTTTCCGCGCTTCGCCACGCCAATCTGACTGTATGATTGTGGCCGGAACTGTGACGAAGAAAATGGCACCACTGGTACAGAGATTGTATGAACAAATGGCTGAGCCGAAATGGGTTATCGCCATGGGTTCATGTGCAACAGCAGGGGGTCCTTATGTGAATTCTTATGCTGTTGTCAAAGGGGTTGACCAGATTATCCCTGTTGATGTTTACATCCCAGGATGTCCTCCAACTCCACCTGCATTAATTTATGGAATTAACAAACTGCAAGACAAGATTCGTATGGAAGCAAAAACCGGAAGGAAGGTGACCGGTGATGAGTAACGAGAACAATAATTTATCTCCAGAAGAAAAAGCAAAGGCCGCTGCGAAAGCGAAAGCCGCTGCTGCCGCGAAGGCTGCTGTTGCTGCCAAAGCTGCTGCAACTGCCGGGAATGCTGGTGGGGAAACTCCTGAAGCACCTAAGGCACCCAATCCAAACCAACCTTTATTGGATAAAATTTTGAAAGTGGTTACAAACCAGTTGGGGCCTGATGTTATTGAAGAAGCGTTCATCAATGAAATGAGTGAAAACATCCCAACTCTGGTGATTAAAAACGCTGCTTTTCATGATGTAGCCAAAGTAATGAAGGAACATCCTGAACTGTCATACGATTATATGGGGTTAAGCCTTGGGGTCGATCAGGAAACTTATATGGAATCCATAAATTATTTATATTCTTATAAGCATCGAAATCAAGCATGTATGAAAGTAAAAGTTGACCGGGAAAAATCAACCGTAGCATCAGTCGTTGATTTATGGGCAGGGGCAGACTGGTTCGAGAGGGAAACCTATGACTTACTTGGAATCGAGTATGTTGGTCACCCTAACATGAAACGGATTCTCCTTTCCGATGACTGGGTAGGTTACCCGCTTAGAAAAGATTATGTGCAGTATGACGAGGAGGTGTGAGGACAATGGGCGCAGGCAAAGAACTTAGAACAGAAGAGATGGTGCTTAACGTCGGTCCTCAGCATCCCAGTACACACGGGGTATTCCGTCTCGTGGCTAAAATCGACGGGGAAACCATAACTGAGGCTACACCTGTCATTGGTTATCTTCACCGCGGTACGGAAAAGCTGGGGGAAAGCCTGAATTACACTCAGATCATTCCATATACAGATCGCATGGATTATCTGGCTGGTATGACCAATAACTATATGATGGTACATACTGTTGAAACCATGATGGGGATTGAAGTTCCAGAGCGCGCGGAATACATCCGGGTTATAGCGATGGAATTACAACGGTTTGCAAGCCATCAGGTATGGTTCGGCACTTACTTGCTTGATATTGGTGCATTGAGCCCATTTTTGTTTGCCTTTAAGGATCGGGAGAAGATTCTTGGCTTATTAAATGAATTAAGTGGCGCTCGCTTAACCTTTAACTACATGCGTATTGGCGGCGTTAAATGGGACGTGCCTGAAGGATGGCTAGACCGGGTCAAAGCGGTTGTTGATGAGATGCGTGTATCCATTGAAGGATATCACCAATTGGTAAGTGGTAACCAAATCTTCTTAAATCGGGTTAAAGGAATCGGTGTCGTTACTCAGGAAGATGCCATTAATTACTCCCTAAGTGGTGTGCCTCTTCGCTCCACGGGGATTAAATGGGACTTACGGAAAGACATGCCTTACTCCATATACGACCGTTTTACCTTTGAGGTTCCAACACAAACCTCTGGGGACTGCTATGCCCGGTACGTGATTCGTATGGAGGAAATGACCCAATCCCTCAATATTATTGAACAAGCGTTGAAACAATTCCCACAGGGTGGAGAAATTATGGGGAAAGTTCCCCGCATGATTCGTCCTCCGCAGGGAGAAGCCTATACTCGCATTGAAGCCCCACGCGGGGAAATTGGAGCATATGTCATGAGTAAGGGCAAAGATAAGCCATATCGGATTAAATTCCGCCGTCCTTCTTTTGCCAATCTTCAAATCCTTCCTAAAATGCTTAAAGGGGCAAGTATGGCGGATATGGTTGCCATCCTCGGAAGCATTGACATTGTGTTAGGGGAGGTTGACGGTTAATGGGTCAATATTTAGAACAACCCTTAAGCTGGACCAATGGATTGATCTTTGCTGGAGCAGCTGTCGCGCTCTTAGGGATTGTCCTTTTCTTCGTTATGTACGCCATCTTTTTCCAACGGAAAATTCTTGGTTGGATGCAATTGCGTATTGGTCCAAACCGGGTAGGTCCCTGGGGTTTATTTCAAACGGTTGCAGACGTATTCAAACTTTTGCTGAAAGAAGATATCATTCCGAAAAAGGCTGACAAAGCATTGTTTATCATTGCACCAGTGCTTGCCTTTGTTCCGTCCTTTTTGGTTTTAGCGGTCATGCCTTTTACGGAAAACTGGCATTTCGCTGATATTGGAGGAGGTCTTCTTTTCTATCTTGCAATTTCCAGTCTTACTGTAATCGGGGTTATTACAGGGGGATGGGCTTCCAATAATAAATACGGTCTCATCGGTGCTATGCGCGGTGCAGCCCAAATGATTAGTTATGAAATTCCTCTTGTTTTATCCGTCGTAGGGATTATCCTGATGACAGGCAGTCTGAACTTGATCGACATCGTGGAAAAACAGCAATCCATGGGTGTATGGTTCGCCTTCGCTCAATTACCGGCCTTTATTATTTTCATCATCGCACAATTAGCTGAATTAGGCCGTTCACCTTTCGACTTGCTAGAAGCGGAATCAGAATTAATCTCTGGTTACCACGTTGAGTATTCCGGTTTCCGTTTTGCTTTCTTCATGTTAACGGAGTATGTGTATATCTTTGCTATGGCATCATTGACCACTGTACTATTCCTGGGCGGTTGGTCACCCATGTTCGGACTTGATTTTATTCCGGGAATTATCTGGTTCGCGCTGAAAATGGGAGCCATTGTCTTCTTTATTTTCTGGTTACATGCGACAATGCCGCGGATCCGGATTGACCAGTTGATGAAATTGGGATGGAAAGTGTTAATTCCACTTGCCCTTCTCAATATCTTTATCACCGCCATTGTGAAAACAGCTTTTATGTAAAGGGGTGATCGTATGCTAGGGTTTGCAAAAGGGTTAGCCTATACCTTAAAACAATTGACAGCGAAAAAGGTTACGAAGCAATACCCGGAAGAAAAAATTGAATGGCCGGAACGGTTCCGTGGCATTCAGCATTTTAAACCAGATAAATGTATCGTGTGCAATCAATGCGCCCGTATTTGCCCTACAGGTTGTATTAACTTAGTGGGCAAAAAGAGTG
>CALNBV010000080.1 GCA_937874515.1 uncultured Paenibacillaceae bacterium
GGAGATGATCTAATACCCGTCCAGGAGTTCCAATAACAACCTGTACCCCTTGTTTCAAAGCACGAATCTGATGACCAATGGATTGCCCACCATAAATAGGAAGGGTACGGACTTTTTTGTATTTTGCAATTTTGCGCAACTCACCGGAAACCTGGATCGCAAGTTCACGGGTAGGAGTAAGAACAATCGCTTGTACTGTATTTTGTGGGGTCATTTTCTCCATTAAAGGAAGACCAAAGGCAGCAGTTTTTCCTGTACCAGTTTGCGCCTGGCCAAGGACATCTTTTCCATCTAAAATCTTAGGAATACATTGCTCTTGAATCGGCGATGGTTCTTCAAAACCCATATCAAAAATTGCCTGTTGAATTGTTTTATGTAAACCGAAATCTGAGAAATTTGCCATATAATTATCACCCTTTTTTCAATCGTTCAATTAACATGAATAATCCATGTTTTGTTGCTTTTAGTTGAATTCCTTCCCTGTGTCCAGATAATTGGATTTCTTCTACAAGTGTTCCTGCATCATCATCCAGCCCAATAAAAACCTTCCCCACAGGTTGGTGCCCTGAAGGATTTGGCCCTGCCTCACCTGTAATGGATAAACCAATATCTGTTCCCAGACCTTTCCTAACTTCTTTTGCTAAAATTTCTGCTGTTTTAGCACTGACTGCCCCTTCCTTCTGCAGAACATCTTCAGGGACACCAAGCAATTTATTTTTCACTTCATCAGAATAACATACAATGCCACCCCGATACACTTGTGAACTCCCGGGGATTGACGTAATGAAATGACTAATTAACCCCCCTGTGATGCTCTCAGCAAGGGATAAGGTTTTCCCCTGTTCTTTCAATGTATTCATTAGAACAGTTGCAAGGGAATCCCCATTATAACCATAAATAAACTCTCCCACACGGGATTGGATTTCTTTCTCTACATCATCAATCAACCCATCAGCTTCAGTAACAGAATCAGCAAGTGCGGTGATACGGATTGTTACTTCCCCCTCTGATGCTAAAGGGGCAAGAGTGGGGTTGCTTTGCCCATCAATTAAATCCATTAATTTTTCTTCTAAAGCAGATTCTCCAATCCCAAAAAAGCGAAGCACTTTAGAATGGACTACTTTTTGTTTAGCCATTAATGAAAATATGTAGGGAACCCCATACTTTTGAAACATGGGTTTCATTTCACGAGGAGGTCCTGGTAAAAGCATTAAATATTGATTGCCATATGTAAATGCCATTCCTGGTGCCATTCCATGGTCATTCGGGAGAATATGTGCGCCATCAATAACCTGTGCCTGGCGACGGTTATTTTCCGTCATGGGAATATTACGGCTGTTAAAATACTTCTCAATGCGCCTCATCGCCTGCGCATCTTCAACCAGGGTTTTTCCGGTAATTTTCCCGATGGTTTCTTTCGTTAAATCATCTTTTGTTGGTCCTAATCCACCTGTGAAAAGAATAAGGTCTGATCGCTGTAACGCAAGATTTAGGGTATCAGCCAATCGATTCCCATTATCCCCCACAACAGTATGATAATAAACACCAATTCCTAATTGGGCAAGGACCTGTGAAAGAAACTGTGCATTTGTATTGGCAATTTGCCCAAGTAAAAGCTCAGTACCAACAGCAATGATCTCAGCTTTCATTCAAAGACCTCCAAAAAACCAAACTTATACAAATTTTCTTTACCTTTTAAAGAGAAACAATAGTAGGTTTCATTACCTACTATTGTTTGTTTCTTAAGACATACTAATGACTTGCTTGTTTTTCATAAAATATTCGATACCAGAAACGATGGTCATAATGACCATAGCCCACACTAAAATTTGATCAACTGGGAAACCAATGGATTGGAAGGGAAGGTTTTGCAAAATTAATAAAGTCACAGCCAAAATTTGCAAAACAGTTTTCCATTTGCCTAATTTACTGGCTGCAATCACAATTCCTTCAGCCGCTGCCACCAAACGTAAACCAGTTACAGCAAACTCACGGCTAATAATAACAACAACAATCCATGCATCTAATCGTTGCAATTCAACTAGAGAAATTAGCACTGCAGATATCAACAATTTATCCGCCAATGGATCAAGGAATTTCCCTAAATTCGTTACCATTTTCCGTGAACGGGCAATATAACCATCTAATCCATCAGTAACGGCAGCAATAATAAAAACGAGAGTAGCAATGATTTCACTATATGTAATGTGAACACCACTGACTTCAACGGAACCCAAATAATCAAAACGGACAAGAAGAAAAAGCATCACTACTGGAACAAGAAAAATACGCGCCATGGTAATTTTATTTGGAAGATTCAATTTACACAGCCTCCCCTGAAAGATCGAAATCAAAGGAATGTGTAATGCGAACAGATACGATTTGACCTAATGGGCCCTCATATCCAGAAACATACACTTCTCCATCAATTTCAGGCGCATCGTATTGTGTTCTTCCTACGTATACTTCTGCTTCTTCATCGAAACGTTCAATTAAAATGGGAAGAACCTCTCCAATAAACCGGCCATTTCGTTCCCCTGCTACTTCTCGCTGAGCTTCCATTAATTCACTGGCTCTTCGTTCCGCAACTTCAGCGGGAACTTGATCTGGCAATCTGGCTGCAGGTGTTCCTTCTTCCTTAGAATAAGTGAACACACCCAACCGATCAAATTGAATCTCTTTGACGAAGGACTTTAATTGCTGGAATTCTTCTTCTGTTTCCCCAGGGAATCCTACAATAATAGAAGTCCGGATTGCTACATCGGGAATTTGCTGACGCAAGTTCTTTACTAACTCTCTCGTATCCCTTTGTCTGCCTGGACGTCGCATTCTTTTTAAAATAGCATCTTCACTATGTTGGAGAGGCATATCCACGTAATTGCATACCTTGGGATTGGATTTAATCTCTTCAATTAGCTCATCACTAAAGTAACCTGGATAAGCATAATGAAGACGAACCCATTCAATTCCCTCCACCTCTGATACTTTTCTCATTAATTGATGCAACACCCGATCTCCATAAAGATCTAATCCATAATTGGTGGTATCCTGTGCAATCAGGCATATTTCCTTAATTCCCTGTGAAGCTAAACTTTCAACTTCTGAAAGGATGGATTCCATGGAACGGCTCCGGAATTTCCCCCGTAATGCAGGAATAATACAGAAGGTACAACTGTTATCACAGCCTTCTGCAATTTTGACATAAGCTGTTGTAACCCCTTCTTCTACCTTTTTTCTCTTAACATTTTCATAAGAAAAGGCCGGATTCCCTACATAAATAGGTTTTTCCCCTTCCAGGGATTCATCAATGATTTGGCCGATTTTTTCAAAATCACCAGTACCGACGATTCCGTCAATTTCCGGCATTTCTTGCATTAATTCAGCTTTATATCGTTGGGTTAAACAACCAGCCACAATCAGTGATTTTAATTCCCCAGTTTCTTTTAAATCAGCTAAATCAAGAATCGTATTGACGGATTCTTCCTTTGCCGCGTCAATAAATCCACATGTATTGACAATGACAACAGTAGCATCCTCTGGTTCTTCTACCAGGAGAAATCCTCGATCATCAATAAGTTGGGACATAATATCCGAATCTACAAGATTTTTCTCACATCCCAACGTGACAATGGCTATTTTTTCTCCCTTGTTTGCGTTCTTCAATTGTCTTTCAGTCCTCCGTCCGGGACAACCTGTCCATTTTCACTTATACAGTATAATATACGGGGAAAATAGTGTCAAAAAAAACCCCCGATTTTCATCAGGAGTTTTTGCGGGTTACTTTAAAATGCTGGGAACTGCCAGTTGGAGATTTGGTTGTATCAATGGTTTGTCCATTAATCTTCACTTCAACTGTGGTTGCATTATGCATATAAAAAGATACTTCATTGCTATCAGCAATTTCCCATGTTTTAGACTCCCCTTGTTTAAGGGTAATTTGTTCATTAAATCCTTTTGGGGTTGTGATGTTAACCCATTTTTCCCCTGTTTTTGCTGTAACTGTAACTACAACTTTACTAGCACCAGTTAACTCATAGGTCCAAATGCTCTTTCCAGCATCCTGGTTAATCGGAGTTAATGTACCTTCCGTTCCTGCTACTGGTGTTCCACCTGGTGTTTCAGCTGGTTTTTCAGGTTCAGTTTGTTTTGGCGGTGGAACAAATCCACTGTCTGGATTGGTTTTATTCACGCCAGAATTTTGCTGATCAGGAATAGGTGCTGCATTTTTATTGGACTGGTAATTACTAACAACCAACCATATCACAGATAATACAACGACAACACTTACCGCGATTAGAACCCTGGATATCCATTTTCCACTTGGAACAAACATCTCTTTTTTTGCATTATTTTTCTGCAAAATGGGAGAAGACTCCTCTACTTCTATAGGAGTAACAGGAGATGGTATTTCATTAGAAAATTGAGTGAGTATCTCCTCAGTTTTTATTCCCAAAACTTCAGCATACCTTCTGATAAAAGCTCGGGCATAAAATTGCCCGGGAAGAGCATCAAAATCCCCTCTTTCAATAGCTTCTAAATACCGGCTCTGAATTTTAGTGGATTCTTGAATATCATGAAGGGATAACCCTTTTTCTTCCCTTGTCTTTTTTAATAATTCTCCAAGCTCGGTCAAAACTAATTACACCTCCCCGGTTCCCCGCTCCATTATGGGAGATCAAAATTCGAGAAACCCATTTCTAAATTTTCGTATGTAATTTCCTCATCGGGATGGTTGCGGAGTTCAATAATATAATCGAAATCGCTGAATGCATAATTGGTTTCCCTTACGAATATGTCGGGATGTTCAATCACCTTAACAAAAGGCATAGGAAGTATTTTATTCATTAACGTTGCATGTTTTTCTGTGCTTCGCATAGTGGAAACAATACCATCTAAAAGGTAGATATGATCCTTATTCATTTCAATCTCAGGCAGACTATTACGGACTGTCTGACGAATTAATGTTGAAGATAAAAATGTCCACCGCTTATTTGCACATACACAAGCCGCAACAGTAGATTCAGTTTTTCCAACTCGCGGCATCCCACGAATTCCAATTAACTGATGACCTTCCCTTTTAAATAATTCAGCCATAAAATCAACAAGTACACCGATTTCTTCCCGTACAAAGCGAAAAGTACGTTTATCTTCGGCATCTCGTTCAATATATCGACCATGGCGAACAGCCAATAAGTCTAAAATCGTCGGTTGGCGTAATTTCAAAAGGTGTATATTTTCTACCTTTTCCAAAATGCTCCCTAATAATTCAATTTTTTTAGGATCATCTGTACGAATTAGCATTCCGCGACGACGGTTTAACTCTCCGTGCTGTGATTCCACCCCATTAATGGTGACGATATTAATGGAAAGCATGCCAAGGATGGAGGCAACATCACCAAGTAACCCCGGTCTATTTTTGCCTTTTTCAATCTCATATTCTAGATACCATTCTTGTTTCCTAATTTCCATATTAAGAAATCGTCCCTCCGCAAAATTTATCCACCTATTTATCGACATTATTTTACACTAAAAACGCAAATGGTTCCATGATAAATATGGAAAAGAACAAAAAAACCCCTTCATTTTATATTGAAGGGGTTTTTTCTTACTAACATTCATCTTAGTGAACTTGATTTTTTACATATTTAATCATAATTCCAGCCATGGCTTTTTGCTCTTCTTCACTTCCTGAATTCCACAAATCTTTCAACAGACGTTCTTGGTCGTTTTTGGGATCCACTTTGTCTGATAAATAATCACCAATTTGGAATGCAATGCTTCTCATAGAATCTTCGCTCATGCCAGTGTTTTCAGCTTGATTTACACGGTTTGCAAGGAATTCCTTCCAATCCTGAAAATTGTCAAGTACAGACATACTATAACCTCCTGGTTCCACTTGTTTTTCTTTAAATTTTAAGCAGGGTTATCACCCTCCTTGGTTAATATGTGCCAAATGACTTGTCCTTATACACGTTTAAAAGGTATAGTTAAAGATGAAAAAAACCATCCTATAATTATGAATTATGATATCTGAAAGGAGCAGGCTATGAGCGACGATCAAACCAATGAAGAGGTATTGCAAGCCCCTCGTAAACTTGGCGATCAATGGGAAAGTTGGAATGGTTCCATGGAAGAAAATAACGGCGATTTACATACAAGCCCCTGGTATTTTATTGTGAGCAGTATGTTTGCGGTCATTGTAGTAAATATTGTGTCCCTTCTTCTCATCTACATGATAAAACCACGCCTGGCTTCCATCCATCCCCTAGTAGATGTAGGAACAAGCTATGCTGTTGTCATTTTCTTAATCCTGTTGGATATTAGTGCATTGCTTATACTAGCAACTGTATCAACGAGAAAACCTTTTGCTTTTTTCTTGAAAAACAAAGAACTTACGAATCTCCCTTTAATGAATCTGGCTGTAAAAATTGGCGGCATTTTCGGACTTTCGAAAGACCGATTAACCAATTCCATGTTACAAACCAGTAATCTAATTACCCGTGCTTTGTATAAAGGGGTTCACCCAGATGATTTATTAATTCTTGTTCCCCGCTGTTTATCCCGTTTTACCCGTACTGAACTAACAACCTTAACGGAAAAATACGGAATTACTTTCTTTACAGCAGGTGGAGGAAATGCGGCCAGGGAAGTCCTCATTAAAAGGAAGCCGAAAGCAATCATCGCAGTTGCCTGTGAAAGGGATCTACTCTCTGGTGTACAAGATGTAAAAGGACGTATTCCTGTCATCGCGATTGCCAACAAACGACCAGAAGGTCCATGCAAAAACACCTTTATTGATTTTAGCGAAATGGAAGACGCCATTTGCCATTTCCTTAAACCGAAGCAGCATGTAGACAATAAAAAAACAATAGAAGCATGAGAAGAGAAGCTAAGAAATCAAATCGTGCCAGTAGACTATTAAGTAAACTTGGCTAAAAAGAACTAACCCCCTAAGTAATTGCTACCTAGGGGGGGTTTATTAACTTCCCATGACTATATATTTTATAACTGATAAAAGTTCCCTCGAGTAATAATAGGACTTTAAATAGTCTAATGTGGGAGCTGATGCTGCAGAGGCTGTGATGCCGAAATCTTTTGCCATAAGCAGGGCACGATATAGATGAAAGTCATTGGAAACGATAATGGCGGTCTTAAAGCCTTCCCGCTCCATTATAGCCTTAGAATATTTGATATTCTCATAGGTGCTTGTGGATTGATCTTCTGTTAAAATTCGATTGCCAGGTACCCCTTCAGTCTCCAACCAATTTCGCATGGCTTGAGCTTCGGTCATGGGTTCGTTATCCCCCTGGCCCCCACTTACAATAATTTGATCTGCATAGCAGCAGTTAACATAGTAAGAGGGCATACCGA